>CADBSP010000081.1 GCA_902797405.1 uncultured Eubacteriales bacterium
ACACTTGTTTCCTTTGATGGCGGCGAATACAACGTGAGGTTGGACAAAGAACAAAGATATGAACGTTAGGATTCTAAGAACAAAAGCTCCGGGCACGGAACCATATTGGGAGACATTCACGTACGATGGACCAATTGATGCGTCAATCGCCGGTCTTTTGGATTACTTAAATTACAAGGACGATATCGTGAATATAGAAGGTCACAGCGTCCCCAGAATTGGCTGGGAGTGCTCCTGCCTTCAAGGGATGTGCGGTGGTTGTGCGATGGTAATTAACGGAATACCCTCCCTCGCATGCGAAACTTTCATAAAAGATCTAGGAAACGAAATCACGATTGAGCCTCTAAAGAAATTCTTTGTTGTTAACGATCTCGTTGTGGATAGAGGAATCATTCAGGAGAATCTAAAGAAGACCAACGCATACATAGAAGAGTACAAAGCGTCAGACGAAGGTGAATATGAACACCAGTACGCAGCCTCCAAATGCCTAAAGTGTGGTCTCTGCTTGGAGGTTTGCCCCAATTACATCAAAGGCGAAAACTTCTTTGGCGCGGCCTTCGCAAACGACTGTTATCTCATCGCAACAAGAAGTGGCTCTAACGACAGCGCCATCAAGAAAGAATACAGTGAACATTTTGCCAAGGGCTGCTCCAAATCGCTATCCTGTATGGAAGTATGCCCCATGAAAATACAGACAATTGCTTCCATAGCAAGATTGAATCGAGGATGATTTATCCCTTTATTTAGTAGATAACATCCATTGATTTACTTGGACAACTCCAGCAAGTGTGTAGGAATATGACAGTATCCTCCGGGATTTTTATCCAGGTATTTTTGATGGTATTCCTCTGCAGAAGAAAAGTTTTCAAGCGGTTTCACTTCAACAGCAAGTGGCTGTCCTAATTTTACCATTTCCCGGGCAATTCTCTCCTGTATATCAGGAAGCAAAACATCATCTTCGTAATAGATTCCCGTACGATATTGAACTCCAACATCTGCCCCCTGTCTATTTACGGACAATGGATCAATCGTCATAAAATACTTATCCAACAGTTCACTAACACTAATAACTTCTTCATCAAATCTTATACGTACAGTCTCCGCATGTCCGGTATCGTCATGGCAAACCTGCTCATAAGTTGGATTGAGGAATTTCCCATTTGCATATCCAACCTCAGTTTCCAGAACACCCTCAAACTGATCAAAGAACTTCTGCGTACCCCAGAAGCACCCTCCCGCTAAATATATTTCTTTCATACCTAGAGCACCTTTTGTCCGTTTACCTTCAGGGAAAACTGCGCGCCAAGAACCCTCGCAGCTCTTTGACACATTGACATTCTCCCGAGGAAAATATCAAAGTACTCATACATGGTGCATGACTCTTCATCTATTGTTAAGTGCAATACTATGAGATTCTCCTCAGGTAAGCATTCGAGTTTTGTCTCCGTTACAGCGTGATTTACTCTGTCATGGATATCGTAGAGAATCGGATCCTTACGCCTTACACGCGTTCTTCTAACATCCGATTTGTCGGCAATAATCAGAGCAGCCGTAATCGGATCCGATGCTACACCGGTAGATTCGTCGTGGTTGGCAATTGCGGAAACCACTTGCACACGATCCTCAACCGACAAGTCCGCCTCCTTTAAAATCTCGTTTGCCAGGAGCGCACCATACTCCGCATGGTGGCTTCTGTTTATAACATTTCCGATATCATGCATGAATCCCGCAATCTTTACCAGGTCTATGTCATGCTTCTCGTACCCAAATGCTTGCAGTATCTCTGCGGCATTTTTGGCCACTAGAGTTGTATAGGCAACGGAGTGATCAGTGTATCCTAGCTCTGCAAGAATCGCGTTTCCTTTCTTGTAATATTCAAGTATTTCTTTGTTGTTTGTTATTTCACCATACTTCATATTTACCTCCGTATAGATAGCGTCTTTTATTAGTCTATGGCTTAATTTTACCACATTCTGCAATAATGCCGAATCTAGTTTTCGGAGCTTCCCATCTGCTCAATTATAAGAATGTTTGATTATAGTTCCGTAATTAGTTTCACCAAAAACACGATTAGCACTAATATGAGAACAGGCTTTACGATGGCTGCTCCATTTTTTTCAAAACGTGTCGCCCCCAGATAGTTTCCTGCGATGTTGAAAAGTCCTGCGATAATTCCGAGTGGCAGAAGAACTTGTCCATTCAGAAAAAACACTGTTATAGCCGCGAGATTTGTCGAGAAATTAATCGACTTGGCCAGACCATTTGCCTTTGTTAATTCCAATCCAGCAGCACCTGTGAGAAGCAAAATCAAAAACGTCCCTGTACCCGGTCCGTAAAAACCGTCATACATTCCTATTAAAAAGGCAATTGATGAACTTAATACTATGGTGAACTTCTCAGACCTTTCTTCCCTCTCAACAAAAAGGTTTCTCTTGGTTAAAACGTAGACAGCGGTAAGCGGAACAACAATAAGCATGATGAGCTTGAATGTCCTATCAGGAATCATAAGAGCAATATTGGCTCCAATACCGGACCCCAAAAGTGCGCATGGAATACAAAACACTGCTATTTTCCATGGAACAAAACCATCTCTCGCGTATTTTACAGTTGAGACTGTTGTACCCATAATGGAGCTCA
>CADBSP010000082.1 GCA_902797405.1 uncultured Eubacteriales bacterium
GCATAAAACTCGCGATTGCGGTTACACTTTGTTTCGTAACCGGCTTAATCAATATGTTTGGAATCCCGATGAAACCAACATGGACAGCGCTCTTTCTGATTCTCGGATTGTCGCCGCTTAGCACATTGACGATGGTTCAATCCGTGGGGTATTTTGGTCCGCTGAGTGGCGGATTCAATATAATAAAAGGCGGCAACTACCATCAAAAGATGGCTGTCTCCGCCGTCATATTCGGATCAATTGGCGCAATTATTGGTGTGCTTGTAGCACTCTCAATAAGCGCCCAAATGCTTAATATAGTTCTGCTTTCTGTAATGGCACTCACCATTTACTCGATTTTCACTTCTAAATAAGTTAATTAAATCCTCTGCAGCTTGGCAGTTATAACTGTTGCTATTTGCTAATTGTAACAACTGCAATTGGATGATTGTTATTCCTGATGTTAATTGATTATTACTTCTGCAATCGGCTGATTAAAATCTTTGCTTATGAACGTCGATTGTAACTGCTACAATCTGCTGATTAGAATTATTACTGATGAGCATCGATTGTAACTGCTGCAATCTGCTGATTAAAATTATTGCAGCCTGGCGATTATAACCTGTGCGGCTTCCATCAAGGCGACGTGCTCGTTGGGGATTCTCTCTTCCAGAACGTCATTCAGCAACTCATCCAAAACCTGTCCGAGCAAAGGTCCTTCCGCCAAGCCCAATTCAATCAAATCCTTTCCTTTGATGTTTAGAGTTTTAAGTGATAGCTCGCCCTCTGATTCAATCAATCTATGACCAACTTCCGCTATCTCTGTGATGAATTCCTGTCTTTCGGTTAGGTGCGGCGCTTGGCCTTTGTTGTCCGCTCGCTTGATTTCTATCCATTTATCAAAGAGCTCCGGCGACACTCTCACGATGACTTTTCGAACAGACTTATCCGTCGGTTCCGGTCTTAGATCGTGCCATCTGACCAGGGTAAGGACTTCGTTTCTGGTCACATTGTCAAATTTAAGCCGACGCATTATCCGTTCCGTCATTTCATGGCTCACTTCGGGATGCCCGTAAAAATGACCGACACCATTTTCATCCTTTGAGAATGTCGATGGTTTTCCAATATCATGAAACAGTGCCGCAAAGCGGATAACCGGATCAGGCGGCGTATTGGCTATTACCTTCAGCGTGTGTTCCCACACATCATAAATGTGATATGGCGTACACTGATCAAAATCAAACATGGGGACTATTTCGGGGATTATCTTAGCGATAATCTCGGCATAATCCCTCAAAACTCTTTCTGCGTCCTTACCGCAGAGCAAAAGTTGAAGTTCCTTTTGGATGCGCTCTCTACTTATATTGTCGAGCCTTTCTTTTTCAGCAAATATAGCTTGCTTGGAATCGTCTTCGATTTCGAATCCGAGAACAGATGAGAATCTAAGGGCGCGGATTATCCTTAAGGCGTCCTCTGTGAATCGTTCCACAGGGTCTCCGACACAGCGGATTGTCTGATTCTTAATGTCAACCATACCCTTATATGGGTCAACAAATCTGCCATATACATTGTCTTTCCTGTCAAAATTCACGTTGGCATCGATATTGTCTTTTGTATCAATATTCACATCCGCATAGGCATTGTTTTTCCTTTCAATATTCACGTTGGCATCGATGTTGTCTTTTGTATCAATATTCATATCGGTATAGGCACTGTCTTTCCTGTCAAAATTCACCTCGGCATCGATGTTGTCCCTCTTATCAGTATTCGCATTGGCATCGATATTGTCTTTTGTATCAGTATCCACATCGGTATAGGCACTGTCTTTCCTGTCTATATTCACCTCGGCATCGATGTTGTCTTTTGCATCAGTATTCGCGTCGGCAATTATGTCTGAGCAAGCATGTCTCTGGCATGGCGAGTAGGCAATGGCGTTCATGGTGAAGTCGCGGCGTGCCAGGTCCTCCTCGATTGATTTACTGAATCTGACATCGTCGGGGTGTCTGCCATCGCTGTATGTAGATTCGGTTCTATATGTGGTTACTTCCACAGGAATGTGGTTTTTGATGACGGTAACGGTTCCCTGCTTAATCCCTGTATCAATTAGATGAACGTCAAACGGCTCGGACCGGATTTCGCTTTCATGTATTGACGCATCCTCATCAATTATCTCAGATGAAGAATGGTTTTCAAAGACCGAGTGGACTTCATCCGGGGTTGCATCTGTTGTCACATCGTAGTCCTTTGGTTCCACACCCATAACAAAATCCCGGACACAGCCTCCCACCAAATAGGCTTCGTGTCCGGAACCCCTCAGTCTTTCTAAAACATATTCAACTTCTTTCGGTATTTCAAATTTCATTGTTCTCAGTCATCTCAGTCTGCTGAATTTATCAAAGGCATCTTTGCAGTTTCAGAGTTTACTTAGTCATAACAGTCTGGCTATTTTTTAAAAACATCTTTGCAGTTGCAAAGTTTTTCAGTCATCACAGTCTGCTAAGATTTTCAAAGGCATCTTTGAAGTTTTAGAGTTTACGTAGTCATAACAGTCTGGCTATTTTTTAAAAACATCTTTGCAGTTGCAGTTACAATAGTTCTTACGTTTCCTGGTTGTAAATCTTGCTCACGTGTTTACGGTTGCGGAACATGATGAGCCAACCTGCGGCAAACTCGATGGTTGAAAACATTAAAACAACCAGTCTCATATCGAAGTGATCAGCTAGCCCTCCGGATATCAGTTCGCCTGCCATCATACCAAATGTATTCATCATCTGGAACGTTCCATTGAACCTTCCCTTCTTCTCATCGGGAATATAGTGTTGAGTTGTAGATATCCTGATATTATACGACGTCATAGACATAACGCCCATGCTAAACATCATTATCATCATCAGAGGAATTGGCGCGTAAAGATATATTCCACCTACCACCGCAATGTAGAGATATACAGTCATGGCGGTTGGGAATTTCCTTTCCGCTCTTATCCTATGGCGATAATGGAAAGCACCGGCGATTACACGACCAATCATCTCAAAGGCCATTATGAAGATGAAAATATACTCACCTCTAACTCCATAGGCGTCTCTGAAATACGGAAGACCGATAATCATATGTCCTCCGCCGCTAAATGCAGAGAACATGAAGTAAAACGCGATAGCAAAGAGACCCCTCTCCGACTTCAAGTATTCTACGCCTTCAGCAAAAGTCTTCTTATACTGCTTAAGCCCAAAATGTTCATTCTCTTTGATGACGTATTTTTCTTCAATAACTATTTGAGTTTCGAAAACCGCGGCGATGAAGAAGGAGACCATGTTGAAGAAAAACAGCGGAGCAATCCCTATGGCGTGATAGAGGAAAACCGATAGAGGCGTAACCACCATCATGAGGGACTCCATGGTGCTGGAAATCGAATACGCCTTTCCCATATTGCCTTCTGTTATCAGCATCGGATAGAAGCTGTCATAGGCAACCTGATATACACTTCCTATGGCTCCTAAACTGGATGCACCTATAATCAAAATCAGAAATCCCGGCTCTCCCTTTAGCAAAATCAATCCAAACAAACCGTAAATTGCTGCAGAAAGGAAATCCAAAGTATATATAGTTTTTCGTCGCGAGAACTTATCCAAGAACGGGCCTGCAATAGTCGGCATGAAAATACGCGGCGCTTCATAAAGCACCATATAAATGGCAAACTTAAACACAGACCCCGTATAATCCAAGATTAAGAGTCCTGTAGCAAAGCCCGCAATAGCACTACCGAAAAGCGATACGGCTGTACCTATTGTTATTATTTTAAAATTCCTGGTCCAAAGAGGATTTCTTGTCACGGAGTTTTCATTATTCGTGTTTTTCTCTTCCGGACCATGTGACTCCTGAACGTCCAAATCATCCTCCAACTAAATAATTACAATTGATTCTAACATAAAAAGCAATTCTTATAAACAACAGAAAAAGGCGACCTCACCTCTTAAAGAGAGATCGCCTTAGAATCGCTTGAATAATAACCCTATCTACAGATTATTTCATGTGACGTCGCAAGACATCATGTAATATCCAAGTAACATCACGAAACATCATGTAATATCCAAGTAACATCACGAAACATCATGCTAAACCGTGTAACATCATGTTATCGTGTTACAACCTATTACATCATGCCCATTCCGCCGGCTCCGGCCATTGCTGCGGCTGCAGCTGCTGCATTATCGTCTTTGATGTCAACGATACCGGCTTCTGTTGTGAGGAGCATTGCGGATGCGGATGCCGCATTCTGAAGCGCGGAACGTGTAACCTTAGCCGGATCCACGATTCCGTCCTTAATCATGTCAACATACTTTTCTGTAGCTGCATTGAAGCCTACGCCCATCTTCTGGCTCTTAACTGCATCAACTACTACGCTTCCTTCGAAGCCTGCGTTTTCTGCAATCTGACGAACAGGTTCTTCCAAGGCTCTTACAATAATCTTTGCTCCTGTTTTTTCATCGCCTTCGAGTTTATCTGCAAACTTGGATACTGCAGGGATTGCGTTAACCAGAGCAACACCGCCGCCGGCTACGATTCCTTCTTCAACAGCTGCCTTTGTTGCATTGAGGGCGTCTTCGATTCTAAGTTTTCTTTCCTTAAGTTCGGTTTCTGTGGCTGCACCAACCTTGATAACTGCAACGCCGCCGGAGAGTTTGGCAAGTCTTTCCTGAAGCTTTTCCTTATCGTATTCGGAATCGCTTTCTTCAACCTGCTTCTTTATGGCTGCGATGCGGTTTTTGATTTCGGACTTGGATCCACCGCCACTAACGATTACTGTGTTTTCCTTGCTGACCTTTACTGTAGATGCTGTTCCGAGGAGGTCAATTGTTGCTTCCTTAAGTTCATAACCAACTTCTTCACTGATTACTGTGCCGCCTGTGAGAATAGCGATATCCTCCATCATGGCCTTTCTTCTGTCACCAAAGCCAGGAGCCTTTACAGCAACTACGTCCAGGATTCCACGGAGTTTATTGATTACCAAAGTTGCCAAAGCTTCACCTTCAACATCTTCAGCGATGATGAGGAGCTTTCTGCCGGACTTTGCTACCTGTTCCAAAACCGGAAGAAGGTCCTGAATATTGGAAATTTTCTTATCTGTCAAAAGGATAAGTGGATTCTCCAGGTTAGCTTCCATCTTATCTGTATCGCTTACCATGTATGCGGAGAGGTATCCTCTGTCAAACTGCATACCTTCAACTACATCGAGGTTTGTTCCCAGGGACTTTGATTCTTCCACTGTGATAACACCGTCGCGGCCAACCTTTTCCATAGCTTCTGCAATGAGTTCGCCAATCTGCGGATCGGATGCGGATACAGATGCAACCTGAGCGATGGATGCCTTATCCTTTACCTGACGGCTATGCTTCTTTATTTCATCGACTGCAACCTCTACTGCACCCTCGATTCCCTTCTTAAGAATCATTGGGTTTGCTCCGGCTGCAACATTCTTAAATCCTTCTTTGATGATAATCTGAGCCAGAAGTGTAGCTGTTGTTGTTCCGTCACCTGCAACGTCGTTTGTCTTAGTTGCGACTTCCTTAACCAGCTGTGCACCCATGTTTTCTGTGCCGTCTTCCAACTCGATTTCGCGAGCGATGGTTACGCCGTCATTTGTGATAAGCGGAGATCCGTATGTCTTATTGATAAGTACGTTTCTTCCCTTAGGTCCAAGTGTAATCTTTACTGTATTTGCAAGCTGATCAACTCCTGCCTGGAGCTTTCTTCTTGCGTCTTCTCCATAGAAAATTTCTTTTGCCATTTCTATTACCTCCGAAATGATTTATATTAAGTCTTCTTATTTTACTGTTGCCAAAATATCTGACTGATTCATAAGTGTATATTCTTCACCGCCGTATTTAACATCGGTTCCGGCGTACTTGGAGAAGATAACCTTGTCCCCAGCCTTTAGTTCCATCGGTTCGTCCTTGGTTCCGGGACCAACAGCTACAACCTCTGCAACCTGTGGTTTTTCCTTAGCGGAACTTGTAAGGATGATACCTCCGGCGGATTTTTCTTCTGCTTCTAACTTCTTGATCAAGACTCTTGCGCCAAGGGGCTTGATTCCGATTGCTTTTGCCATTTCTATTACCTCCATTATTTAAGATAGATTATTAGAGTTTTCTATCATTATTAACGTTTTCGATTGATAATCAGTATTAGTACGCTGCCTGAGAATAATCGCTGGTTTCGTCAGATTTCGCAGCATATATATCTTATACCATTATTTTAGCACTCTAAACCCAAGAGTGCCAACAAAACTATTTTATGGGTTTTACCTTAGATTGTCAACATTATTTATCAAAAATATTTGCGCTGCATATCAAAAACTTATACGGCACTTCCGAATGTCTATTTCACACAGATTCCAACAGCATATCTTTATTTCTGTGCTATATGTTGCGTATGTGCAGCAGTATTTCTGCACTATCTTTCGCGTATGTAATAGAACAAATACTGTTGGGCGATGCCGCTCAATTGGCCGAAATGCTTTGATGCATACTGGGCCATGCCCTTAACATCACCTTCATCAAAGTCATAGAGTTCATGCATTACCCTACGCATCCAAACGTCAATTGGGAAGCTGGACATATCCCGGAGTCCGAACAAGGTGATGCAGTTCGCCACCTTAGGGCCAACGCCGGTCAAAGCCAGAACCTCTTCGTAGCTTCTGGGCATGCCGCGTTCCAATACTTCCTGAGCTGCTCGGATCAGGTACTTGGCTCGATAACCAAGCCGAACTTCTGCCAGGTCATCTTCCATCATAACCGCCAGTTTTTCCGGTCTCGGAATGCTCTTTAATGTCAACCCCAAAACACTTGGGCCGCTCTCTTTACATTCCCCATTTCTATTCTTATCTTTATCTTCATCTATAACCGACTTAAAGGATGAAGAAACTTTTATCGGTTCACCCGCAACATCCGCAAGGCGCTCTATGCAGCCTTTGATCCGAGGGATATTGTTGTTCTGAGATATTATAAATGAAACTATTGTCTCCCAGAGATCCTGGTTCAGGATGCGGATTCCCTGTCCGGCCTTGATGGCCTGTTTCATGACGTCATCACCGCGGGAAAGTTTTCTTTTTATTCCACCGTAGTCACGCCCAAGGTCCAAGTAATTAAACCAATAATCCCGGGATGCATTCTTACCTGTGTAAGTTCCCGGTAGACCCTGTTTCTTGTCTTCACTTTCTCCTGTATATTCGGTAATTATTACGCGACCCGACCGGACACTCGTCTTTGCTTTCCCGGATGCAGCATTTTCGCTACCTGCGGAGTTCGGCTCGAATAAAACATTCGCCAATCTATCCCCTGCGATTCCGGTCCAGCTGCCATCCTCCATGGCCCTCCATCTGAAGCACTGTCCGCAATCAAAAATATGCGTGCTGTTGAAATCCTTTACATCGTCAAAAACTATCATACCAGGCTCCTGACTTCTATATCCGTGGTAACCACATTAAATGCGGTCATGTTCTCCACCGCCTCAGCCATTTTCTTTTGGAAACTAATAGCTGTATCAAAGATTTCAGCCTCTCTTTCCAAATCCACAACCACAACTATCTTTAGATTCTCAGGCTCGGTGTTCTCATAAACGCTGATGACATTTCTAATACCTTTTACTTCTTTTCCCACGCATTTTGCTATATCCTTTATAACCTTATCGGTAATGATGAAGTCACCCAGATAGCTGTAGGTCGGACGCACTACAGTCTTGGCAGTATCAGGTTCCTTACCGAATGGCCAAAGCGTTCCTGGATTCTTTATAGCCTCCTGAGCTCTGTCAGTCATGTCCTTCGTCATATCCTTTGCTCGACGGATTAGCATTTCCGGATTCATGAAATATCCGGCAAAGTCACGCTTAAGCTGAACCGTCGGAACCGGGATTACGTGCTTTCCCTGCTGCACTCTGAATCGCTCCGCGGTCTTCCTTTCCTCCGGTGTACTGATATCCTCTATATACACCCTCTCATGAACCTCGGGGAGTCCGAGTTTTTTGGCTATAACATCCGTCATTCTGTCGGATGTACCCACAATCAAAATAGACTCCGGCTTTAA
>CADBSP010000083.1 GCA_902797405.1 uncultured Eubacteriales bacterium
GAACCAAATACGGTGAATAATTAGACTAAATATAAAAGCCAAATCAGGGACGGCAGCTCTATTGAGGCCGTCCCTTAACCGTCCTTATCTTAGGAGATTTTTATGAGTTCATTAGAGCAATATAAATGCCCTTGTTGTGGTGGCTCCATAGAATGGAACACCACAGTTCAAAAACTAAAATGTCCTTTCTGCGATACGGAATTTGAAATAGAGACGCTTCAGGGCTATCAGGATGACCTAAACGCTGACGGTCGAGACGACATGACTTGGAATCCAGAACCGGGTGACGAGTGGTCGGATGCTGAAGCCTCCTCGTTCCAATCCTTTGTTTGCCAATCCTGCGGGGGAGAAATAATCGGCGACAAGACCATGGCATCTACGTCATGTCCTTATTGTGGAAATGCGGTTACGGTACCATCTCAATTCCGAGGCGATTTACGGCCGGACTTTGTCATTCCATTTAAGAAAAATAAAGATGAAGCAAAGGCTGCATATAGGAATCATCTTAAAGGAAGAAAGTTTCTTCCAAAGGTCTTCAGTGACGAAAACCATATCGATGAAATAAAAGGAATCTATGTGCCCTTCTGGCTCTTTGATGCCAAGGCGGAGGCACATGCCAGATATAAGGCAACCAGGTTAAGGTCTTGGATGGATGCAAAATACCAGTATACCGAGACAAGCTTCTTCTCCGTTTCCAGAGCCGGTTATCTGGACTTTGATCACGTGGCTATAGACGGTTCATCTAAGATGGCTGACGAACTGATGGAATCTATAGAGCCTTTTGATTT
Source organism: uncultured Eubacteriales bacterium (assembly GCA_902797405.1). GTDB lineage: Bacteria > Bacillota > Clostridia > Peptostreptococcales > Anaerovoracaceae > Eubacterium_B. The sequence continues at coordinate 789 of CADBSP010000083.1, forward strand.
CACGGAGGCAATGGATTTTAAATCCGCGTATTTGGCGGGATATCTGGCAGACAGGTATGATGTAACTGCGGAAGAAAGCATAGAGAGAGCGAACAGCAGAATCCATAATACCACCGAACAGGAATTTATGAAGACGGTCCAAGGCTACGATTCTGTGGTTCCCGAATCCACAAGCGTAAGGCTCACGGATGCCAGGGCGAGCTATGCGCTTTATCCCGTCTGGCTTCTAAACACCAGCTGGCAAGGCGAGAAATACACCTTCGCAATGAACGGACAGACAGGAAAATTCGTTGGGGATCTTCCGGTTGATAATGGTGCCTACGCAAGGTCCTTTGTTTTTACCGCACTCGGTACAGCCGCTGCAGTTCTGGCGGGGCTTAGCGCCCTTTGGTACTTTGGTTAGGAGGTGGGGAAAGTGAAGAAGAATAGAAAGAATCCTTTCCGCGGATCCTCCGGAGATAGACCTTTAGCAGCCAGAATACTGGCAATTATCGTTGTAATATTCCTGGCGATATCAATGGTAATAACCTTCCTTCCGAGTTTCGTATTTTCTGCGGAAGAAGAATGGGGAGCCGGCACCAGACGAAATGGAGACAGCTGGACGGAGGCCAAGAAGGAAAGCGGTTTATCGCTGAAGAGCGTTGCCGGTGCTGTAATAGAGATACCTGCCAAATCGTCCGGGGAAAGACCGCCTCTGGTAGTCGATGCTGCCGATCTTTTAACGGACTCTGAGGAAGCTGAACTGGTCGCGGGTCTGGAAAGCTTCAGAAAAGACCAGGATTTTGATATCGTTGTACTTACTGTTTACAGCTTGGATGGCTACGACGTGGTCGACTATGCGGATATCTTCTACGATCAAAACGGCTATGGTGGAGGAGAGGAGTACGATGGTGTGCTTATACTCATAAGCACCGAGTATCGTGACTGGACCATGATAACCAGCGGCTATGGCATTACAGCTATAACCGATTATAGCCTGGATCAAATAGAGGATGAAATACTTCCGGACCTGAGCGGGGGAAGATACCTGGACGCATTTAAAAAATATGCGGATCACTGCGCGAACTGCGTATTGGAAGCAAGGGACGGAAACATAATCGATGAATGGATTGAAGACCCACCGGAGTCATCAGAGAGCGTACCGGGATCAGCTACGCAGAGCCAGGGTAGAGGAGATTATCCTGTGGCGATGAACGTTGGAACGGCGGGAATAATAGGAATTATCGTTTCCTGGTTCAGAAATGGCAGAAAAAAATCTGAGATGAAAACCGTTCATCGTAAGACTCAGGCCAGAGACTATATTCGACGTGATAGTTTAACGCTCACTGAAAACAGGGATAGATTCTTATACAAGTCGATTAATAGAATTCCGCTTCCAAGGGACGATGACGATAATCACCATAGTAAGCCGGGCCATTTCGGAGGAAGCAC
>CADBSP010000084.1 GCA_902797405.1 uncultured Eubacteriales bacterium
TATAAATATGTCGAAATCCCAAGCTTTACAGACACAAAAGGAGAACTGCTTGTGGAACCATTCTTTATGGAGCTAATAGCATCCTTTCCTTATTTCAGGGAATACCCCGATCATTATGGAATCTTTAGAATACCGGGGGATCATTTGAACCGCGGTGTTTGTTGGGCGATGGTGAAAGGCTCAGGCGAAGATACCGTTTGCTTGGTACATCACTATGACGTTGTCGGGGTTGAGGATTTTAAAACACTGAAGGACTACGCACTCCTTCCGGATGAACTACATAAAATGCTGGAGCAGAATAAGGACATGTTATCAAAGGAAGCCAAGGAAGACCTGGAATCCGGAGATTATCTTTTCTGCAAAGGTGGCTGTGACATGAAGGCAGGCGGATCCATTCAGTTTACCTTGCTCAAAGAATATGGAGATTTGGCGTTAAAGAACGATTTTAAAGGGAACGTAATTGTTATCGCTGTTCCCGATGAAGAGAACCTTTCTTCCGGAATGAGGGGAGCCGCAATGCTTCTAGCCGATATGAAGGATAAGTATAACCTCGACTATAAGCTGATGATAAATTCCGAACCCCATCAAAGAAGGGAGAAGGAGGTAGGAGTCTTTTCGCTGGGCACAGTGGGTAAGGTCATGCCTTTCGTTTACGCTAAGGGAAGCATGTCCCACGTCGGAAAAGTCTTTGAAGGACTAAATCCCATAATCATGCTGTCAGAGGTTGAACGTAGGACGGAATTAAATATGGACTTCACAGATGTGGTTGAGACCGGTAGCAATTCGGCGGAATGTTCACCACCTCCAACCTGGATATATATGAAGGACAGCAAAGATGTATACGATGTTTCCATGCCTATTAATGCATATGGATGTATCAGTATACTGAATCTCACATCAAGCCCTGCGGACGTATTGAAAAAACTAAGAACAATCTGCGAGGAATCATTTGCACAGATAATCAAAGAAGCAAATAGTGCATATCAAATGTTCCTAAAGAACTCTAAAAGACCAAAGAAAAAGCTACCGTGGAAGGTTTTGGTGTCGAGTTTCGATGAATTATTGCAGGAAGCCAAGAAGGACCACGGTGATGAATTCATAAATCTCTATCAGGAGAAAACAAAGGAACTCCTGGAGGACTTCAACTCCGCCAAACGTTCAATTATAAACTGTAACTACGAACTGGTAAACTTTGTTTTTGACTATGTTGACAATGTTGCACCGCGCATTGTTTATGGTTTGGTACCTCCGTATTACCCATGTGTTTCCAATTTGGAGAAGGAAAAGGAGGATGAAAAACTGGATGGCCTGTATCCCATGCTTTTAGACTATACAAAGGAGAAATTTAACCAGGAATATATCAAAGAATATTTCTTCTCGGGAATCTGTGATTTAAGCTATATCGATATGAAGGACCCTGACGAAGTGCGAAAAGCATTGGAGGACAGCATGCCGCTCTTCGGAGATTTTTATGACATACCGCTGGAGGCCATTGGAAAGATTTCGATGCCTGGAATAAACATAGGACCATGGGGAAAGGACTTCCACAAACTTTCAGAGCGAGTTTTGATAGAGGACACATATTATAGAACGCCTAGAATACTCGATGCTGCAGTTAAGTATATATTGGAATAGCCCCAGGTTTAGTTATAAGGAGGATGTGGGATATATGAATAAAACATTTCTAACCATTGTTATAATACTTGGCATAATACTGTTTTTGATATTTGCAATTCCAACTATTCTGACGAGATAAGGATTGAAATTGGGTTATAGAAAATGGACAGTCTTTAGAAGACTGTCCATAATAGTTTTTTGTCGTACCCTACATTATTGTAAGAGTAGCTCACATAGTTATTGGAGTGACATTACTGCTCCAAGAACTTTAGTAAATGTGCCTACCTTAGCTGGACGCTTGGTTGTTTCCGGTGCTATATGATACCCCTCCGGTGTTCCATGCGCGATTTTCAATGCGTTCATCGCTAGGCTTGCGGCACATTTGTATCCACATTCTGGATCGTGGTGACATTCTGCAGCTCCTACGCTTACAGAAACGTCGAGTCCCCATTCCTGTCTGGCTACTTCTACTGATTCACGGATTTCCTGTGAAATATCAGCAATTTCTTCTCTGCCATTTATATAATGTAGTACTACTACATATGTTGAATCGTTATACTTTGCAACAATGGTGTCATCCAATGCGTAGGTTTTCATCAGGGTTTCGAACTTGGATTGAAAGGCTTTGAAACGTTCCTCCCCCAAGCTGTTTCTCAGTTCGTTAAAGCGGTCTATCTGAACGACTATTATCGCATGTTGCCCGCAAGCAAGTTCGCAAATCCCCCTCTGGGTTAGACAGTATGCATCTAACCATTCCCACGTATTGATTAATTCCTTGCCAAGTTGTTTAGTCATTTTCCTCAGCTCCTTGGTTTTAATACAACAAACGTGATTAAAATTTACGTTATTTATCTTGTATATAAATCTTACCTTCTGAGAAATACTATTCCGTTACAGATTCGGCACCAATGCGTTACTTTTGTTGAAATTTAGGGAAAAAATCATACTTTAGTATGTCATACTATAAGATGATTTTTCAAAAAAGGGCTTTTTTGATAACTCTTTTTTAACTCTTCGGATTTTTTCGGATATTATTGTTCAGAAAAAATGATCTTCTTTGCTGTACAAAAAAAGACATTCTTTGCTATCCAAAAAA
>CADBSP010000085.1 GCA_902797405.1 uncultured Eubacteriales bacterium
CCATTGTCCGGATCACCCTTTGCCGGGTCATATACGTATCCACATGCTCCACATTCATATTTTTTCATTTTGCTTCCTCCTCTTTTTTCGGATTAATAATTCTAAATAATCGTTATACCTGGTTTTTTAAATCTGTTTCTTACCAGTATTATTTGATTATCTTAACCTATTCGTCTATAAATGATAATGGTTATCACTTTGCTAATTCATTTATGCCCGTTTTTCTAAAGATTAAACACATTTTTAATAATCTTTTGTTCTTTTTATCTTTAATTTGTTTATTGTTTTATTTCTTAATTTGTTTTTAATTGTTTTCCTAATCCTGCTGCGGTTCTGTTTCCAAAGGAGTTTCTTCGGTCAGATCTGTTTCCAGCAGGGGTTCTTCACCTGGTGCTTTTCCCAATACGTCTTCCTCCCGAGGTTCCGTCGGCAAAGCGCTATTAATTATATTCCAGACTTTCTCCGGAAGTTCCTTTTCCTCTGCCTTTGATAGGCCTGCGGTCTCTATCGGCGGATGAATGACGACCGTGGCGGTTTGCCCCGGAGTCATTATTTCGCGTTCCTCGAACATCTTATATGTTCCGTTAATTGTCACGGGAACCACGGGCACCTTCGCCTTTGTTGCAAGCTTAAAACTACCTGGCTTAAATTCTCCCATTTCAGGGCCCCAGCTCCTTCTTCCTTCAGGAAAAATCATCATGGAAAAACCATCTTTGATGATTTGAACGCCTTCATTTATGACCTTTAGGGATTCCCTGGTGTCATTTCTAAGGGTCGGGATAAAGAGGCCTCTTATTCTAAGAATCCACGAGCTTAGATAAGGAACGGGTTTAAATTCTTCCTTTGCTATGAAGCCTATCTGGTGGCCTTCTGTGGCTTTTAATACTGCCATTATGTCACAATAAGCCTGGTGGTTTCCGATGAATACACATGGTCCCGGGGGGATATTTTCCTTTCCGGTTATTTCAAAGTGCATATCAAAGGTCTTTATGACGTCATTAACCCAGGATGTGCAGGCAGCTTCAATAGCGGTGCGCTCCGCTTCCAGGTCACCCTTTGTCTTTGCTTGTTCTATTGCTTTTGCGTACTTGTTTACGCGGAGGACCGTGCCAAGCAGTTTTGTGAATCCTCCAATATTTCCCCAAATCTTCATGAAGTTATTTTAGCACATTTTTCATAAATATATCTACTAAAATGCTTTTCGCAAATGTGCCGGTTTGATTTTCCTTGTGTGTCGGTTTTAGCAGCACAATTTGCATTTATGCTTTGCACTTAAATTTGCTTTGTGCTTTTATGCGCTGATTGCATTTATGCGCTGATTTGTTTTTGTATTAATCTTTGCAATTTTAATATGCTTTGTGGGCGATCTTTATGCGATATGAGCTATAACCCGGGCTCTTCCGGCAACCCGGTTTCTTCAGGCGGATCCTCCGGCTTTGCCAGAAGGAAAACCGTCACGAAAATACATACGAAGCCTGCCAAGTCTATCGCATAGAAAGGCTCTCCAAGCCAAACCACCATACAAACTGTGGCGGACACAGGCTCGATGCTTGCAATCATGCTTCCCTTCACCGCACCGCAAAGGCTAACGCCCGCCAAATATGCGGTGTACGGAATTACAGTTCCAAAGATAATAATTATCGCAAGGTACATAAGAACCCTTGAGTCGTACACCGCCGGGCCTCCCCGGAATCTGTTCATAAACGAAAGTGCGATTCCTCCAATCAACATGCCGGATCCAACGACAGGAATGCTTCCATATTCTTTAATCAAAGAAATGGGAAGCATCGTGTAAAAAACCACTGCCAGCGCAGAGAGAAGTCCCCAGGCCAAACCCTTTGGTGTGATGTAAAGAGACCCGAAATCTCCGTGTGTCGCGAGTAACCAGGTGCCTATGACTACGAGGATGATTGCGATTATTTCTTTTTTGTTGGGAAGCCGTTTTTCTATTACACAGCTAACCATCATTATGAGAACCGGTCCGATGTATTGAAGAATCGTAGCGGTTCCTGAATTTGTGTAGGAGATGGCCATGAGATACGAAAGTTGATTAAAGAGAATTCCAAACAGGCCAAAAACTATGAGATGAAAAAGGTCCTTCTTTTTTGTTAACATGCGGCACAGGTTCTCGCGATGCCGCATAAAGCCAAGCGCGAGTAAAATAACTCCCGAGGATATCATCCTTACATTGGTTAAATAAATTGGAGTTATTCCATAATCCTCGAACAAAAACTGAGAGCAGGTGCCGGAGAATCCCCACAGCGTACCTGCCATCAGAACTATTATCATACCTTTTATTTGTGATTTATTCTGGCTTTTCATTATACGTATTGAAGTACTTTGATTTTACTTAGTCCACTTTCCCATTCATTTTCTGGTATAACCGGCTGCTTTATACAGTATGTCTATTTCTTCATCGCTTAGATTCATTTTTTCGCAAACTATTTCCAGATTCTCTTCGGGCATGACAAAGTCAGTCACTATGCAAAGCTGGTTAAAGTCATTAATCTGTATGCCGCTATTGCGAAAAGACACTTCTCCGGAGTTTATTTTCTTATCGTATATTTTAAAAAACTCTACACAAAAAGACATAGCTTACCTTTCGTCATACAGAATGAGCGCTATCATGCGGCATGGTTCATCCTTTACATTGGTTATGGCATGACCCTCTCCGGAGTAAGTAATTGTAAGGTCTCCCGCATGAAGGGTTGTAATGCTATGATCATTATCCTCATATTCTGCTTCACCGGATACAATGTAGTATATCTCTCCGTCGCCCTGGTGGACGTGGAAGCCAATTCCGCAATTCTTTTCCAAAATATTATCGTTGAAGAGACGGCCCTTCCCGTAAAGCTCGTCGTCGTTGTGAATAAGCTTGGTTACATCAACTACGCCCGGTCCTCCAAATCTTTGCTCCAATAATACTTTTTCTCTTTCTTCTTTTTTTCTGATGATGCTCATATTTCATTTTGCATGGTTTAACCCTTAACCCTGCTCTCCTTTCTTTTACGTCTTTTATGCTCCATTAACTTTTTTTCTATCCAGTATCTTTTTCAATTAATTTGTAATTAATTTCTAATTTCTAATTAATTACATATTAAATTCAAAGCTATTTGACTCCGCACTATTTATGCTTACATAACAAATTATTGCCCAAAAATGTGTGGATTGCAATCCTTTATTATTTATCTATGGGCGAATTGATGGCACAAAAAAGCCGAGGCGCTTTGTTCTGAAAGGGGTCCAGCGCTGCCTCGGCATGGAACAATGAGGGCTGAGATTCGTTTATAAATAAACGGCTTCTCATACCAGCAATTATTCACGAAAGTATAACAGATTGCAATACTTTCTGCACGAACGTTGTCTAAAACGCACGAAAGTTGATTTACTTGTCATTCTTCTTAAGTCTTTGTGACATTGCCAAGGCCGAAAGTATTAGTATTAAGGCCCACATAGGCATGTTTTCTGTGTCACCTGTTTTTGGCACGCCGGTTGTTTTCTTGGTTGTGTCTTTACTGTCTGCCTGCGGCTTTGTTGAGGCGGAACCTTGACTGCTTGGAGCTGCTGTCGGTTTATCCTTTGTTGGGTTGACAGTCGGTTTGTTTCCTTGTGTCGGTGTTGGATCATCCGTTGGTGTATCGCTTGGATTGTCTGTTGGC
>CADBSP010000086.1 GCA_902797405.1 uncultured Eubacteriales bacterium
GAATATTTGAAAAGCGATATCGGAAGGTTCTTCCTGGAGCAGGACACCAAGGGAGGTGAAGATAATGTTTGATTCTATTATTGAATACTTGCAGTATCCCTTTGTGCGCTATGCTCTAATAGTTGGAGTTATGATTGCACTTTCGTCATCTCTTCTGGGGGTGACCCTGGTTCTCAGGAGGTTCTCCTTTATTGGAGACGGACTGTCCCATGTTGCATTCGGGGCCATGTCAATTGCTATGGTAATGCAAATAACAAACGGCATGCTCCTGGCGCTTCCCATAACCATAATAAGCGCAATCCTTCTCCTTAGAACGGGACAAAACACCAAGATAAAGGGAGATGCCGCAGTTGCCATGATATCCGTTGGATCCCTGGCCTTTGGTTACCTGATTATGAACATCTTTGCCAAGTCCGCCAGAATATCCAATCTCTCAGGCGATGTGTGCAGCACTCTCTTCGGATCCACATCCATCCTGACCCTGACAGCAAGGGAAATGTGGCTTAGCGTAATCCTCTCCATCGGAGTGGTGATAATATTCGTCCTGTTCTACAATAAGATATTTGCGCTTACCTTTGATGAGAACTTTGCCAGAGCAACAGGAACGCGGGTGGACACCTACAATCTTCTGATAGCGGTAGTAATAGCTGTAATAATTGTCCTGGCCATGAACCTGGTTGGGTCGCTCCTTATTTCAGCGCTGGTAATATTTCCTGCGCTATCCGCCATGAGAATCTTCAATAGCTTTAAAATGGTAACCGTATTCTCTGCCATATTGTCGGTGGTCTGCGCTTTTTCAGGAATCATAATCTCCATATTGGCGGGAACCCCAGTAGGGTCAACAATTGTGGCTGTGGACGTTGCAGCCTTTGCAATATGCTATTTAATCGGTATTGGAAAAGGAGGAATAAGAGCATGAAAAAAATGAAAAGAATAATGGTCGTCATGGTAATTCTGGTCATGACCTTTTCTCTAGTGGCTTGCGGAAGCTCTAATTCAGGAAATGGTACGGCTGAGGAGGAAAAATCGCTAGCGGAGTCCATAGATGTTGATTTAACCAATCTCTCCGCCACCATGGTTTACTCTGAGGTGTTTAATATGTTCGCTGCGCCGGATGATTATATCGGAAAGACCGTAAAGATGGAAGGTCTCTTTGCCAGCTATCATGATGACAGTACCAACAAGGACTATTATGCCTGTATAATAGAAGATGCAACAGCTTGCTGCGCCCAGGGATTGGAGTTTGACCTAGTTAAGGGAGAACACCCTGAGGAAGGGGAAACAGTAACCGTAGTAGGAGTATTCGATACCTATAAAGAAGGCGAAGCCATGTACTGTATCCTAAGAGATGCGGAGATTTTACCAAGCGAAGCATAGCAAAGCCTAGCAAAGTTTGGTGAAGACTAGTGAAGCCTAGCAAAGCTTAGCGAAGCCTAGTGAAGTAATACACAGCGAATAAAGGCAGTTAAGAACTTTGTAAAAGCAGAATAACGACGAATCCGGGATGCGCCCCTGCTAAGGGGCGCAATCTTTATTTTTATATATAAATATGATACAATTAATGGTTGTAAAATCAATAAATGATTATATTAATTAAAACGATAATAAGTGCACGCATTGGTTGCAGAGGTGATTAACCCGAGCAACAGAAAGGAATTTGAAAACAAAATAATATGGACGGTCACAGTATCATGCCGTCGGTTCTGATAATAATCGGACTATTACTTTTCTCCGCATATTTTTCAGCAACCGAAACGGCTTTCACATCACTTAACAGAATAAGAATCAAAAACAAAGCAGATGCCGGAGACGAGCAGGCAAAGAAGGTGCTTGCCTTAGAACAAAACTACGACAACCTGCTTTCGACTATCCTAATCGGAAACAACCTGGTGAACATCGCCAATACTGCTGCGGCGACGGTGCTCTTCGTTAATCTCTACGGGAGCAAAGGTCCGCTCATTTCAACCATAGTTACAACTGTAGTTGTTTTGATATTTGGAGAGATAACACCAAAGAGTTTAGCCAAGGAATATCCGGAGCAGTTCGCCATGTTCTCCGCTCCCCTCATCAATGTACTAAGAATAATATTGATGCCGCTTAACTGGATTTTTGCTCAATGGAAAAAGCTCCTTAACCTCATGTTTAAAACCGGAGGCAATCAAAAGATTACAGAGGACGAACTGGTTACAATTGTGGATGAAGCTTTCGTAACTGGAGGAATAGGCGAAGAGCAAAACGAGCTAATCCAAAATGCCATCGGTTTCAACGAACTGGAAGCGCAGGATATACTTACTCCGCGCGTGGATATTGAAGCGGTTCAGATGGATACTCCGGAAGATGAGATTGCGGAAGTCTTTCTAAAGACCGGGTACTCCAGACTTCCGATTTATGAGGACGAGCTGGATGACATCGTGGGTGTTTTAACTCAGAAGGATTTCAACAACTACGTATACAACAAGGATAAAAAAGTTAGTGACGTGATTAAGCCTGTAATATACGTGGCCGAATCCATTCCGGCTGCGGACCTTCTCCGTAAGCTCCAGGAGAACAAATGCCGTATGGCAATTGTTGTGGATGAATACGGTGGTACCCAAGGGCTTGTAACTGCAGAGGACATCATAGAAGAACTCGTTGGCGAAATCTACGATGAGAGCGATACTGTAGCCGGACGCGATATTACCGTGATGCAGAACGGAACGTACAGGGTTCTTGGAAGCGCCAACGTGGAGAAGATGTTTGACTATTTCGGCGAGGAGCCGGATATAGAGGACGCCACCACGGTTAATGGTTGGGCGGCAATAGAGCTCGACCGCATACCCAAGCGCGGGGACCGATTCGACTACCGCGTCCGCAATAAGGTTTTCCACGCCGTAATTACGAAGGCGGATGATAAAAAAGCTTTAGAATTAAATATAAGAGTAGAAAGTATAAGCTCTGAATCGTGATAAAAAACTAGATATGTGAGAATCAGTATGCGCATAAGGGGGTTTTTGTTCAGGCGACTCTTAGCGATTCGCAAGCGGTATGAGTCATGAGCGGCTATGAACGCCTGCGTTCATAGGTGAGCGTGGACGATAATGATTGAAAATCAATTATCGGACAAGCGAGGCTATGGGGGATATACGCGAATGACGAATAGCGAAGCGAGAGCTTAGATTCGCGCGCTGAACAATAAGCGAGAGCGGCCCCCGTTGTGTGTACTGATTCTCACATTGGGAATTACTTTGAAAGGACATCATATACGTATGGGATTTATGGAAAAACTCTTTGGGGATGTTAACTCCAGGGAATTAAAGAAGATTGAAAAAATAGTTGCACAGATAGAGGCGCGCGAAGATGAAATGAAGGCTCTTAAGGACGAAGAACTTAGAGCTAAAACGGCCGAGTTCAAAGAGCGTCTAGCCAACGGGGAGACACTCGATGATATTCTCCCGGAAGCCTTTGCTGTATGTAGAGAAGGCGCAGAAAGGAGCCTTGGAATGAGGCACTTCCATGTGCAGCTCATCGGTGGCGTGGTTCTTCATCAGGGAAGAATCGCCGAGATGAAAACAGGTGAAGGTAAAACCTTGGTTGCGACGCTTCCGGTTTATTTAAATGCCCTGACAGGAAACGGCGTGCACGTTGTTACGGTCAACGATTACTTGGCCAAACGTGACGCGGACTGGATGGGAAAACTATATAACTTCCTGGGACTCACCGTTGGTGTAGTAATCCATGGAATCACCGGTGAACAAAGAAAGCAGGCATATCTTTCCGACATCACCTACGGAACGAACAACGAATTCGGCTTTGATTATCTTCGCGATAACATGGTGACATATAAAGAAAACTTGATGCAGAGAGAACTCGCCTTTGCGCTCATAGACGAAGTTGACTCCATCCTCATCGATGAAGCCAGAACGCCTCTCATCATTTCCGGAAAGGGTGAGGACTCCAGCGACATGTATAAGAAGGCTGATGACTTCGTTCGCACATTAAACGGAAAGAAGATAGTCAAAGAAAAGAAAGGCGCCCTCATGGCCCTGGGCGGAGATGAAGAAGCAGAGATGGATGAAAAAATCTATGACTTCATCTACGAAGAAAAGGACAAGCAGATTGCGCTCACCGAGCGAGGAATTAAGAAAGCAGAGAGAACATTCGGAGTTGAAAACTACGGCGACCCGGAGAACATGGAGCTTAATCACTATGTGCAGCAAGCATTGAAAGCGCATAATACCATGGAAAGGGATGTTGACTATATCGTTCAAAAGGGAGAAGGCGGAGACGCAGAGATTATAATCGTCGACGAATTCACAGGACGTCTAATGTACGGGCGTAGATTTTCCAACGGACTTCACCAGGCAATCGAAGCCAAGGAACATGTAAATGTCCGCGCGGAATCAAAGACTTTGGCGACCATTACGCTCCAGAACTATTTCCGTATGTATGGAAAACTGGCTGGAATGACAGGTACAGCCAAGACAGAGGAAGAAGAATTCCGCGACATTTACAATATGGACGTTGTTGTGATCCCGACCAACAAAGATATAAAGAGAGTTGACCTTCCGGACTCCATTTATCAGACAGAGCGTGGAAAATTCAAAGCCATCGTTGACAAAGTCGTCGAAGTTCATGAAACTGGACAGCCTATCCTGGTTGGTACAGTTTCTGTGGAAAAATCAGAGCACTTAAGCGACATGCTGAATAAACGCGGTGTCAAACACAATGTGCTTAACGCCAAGCATCACCAAAAGGAAGCGGAAATTGTTGCCGAGGCAGGACGTAAAGGTCAGGTTACAATCGCAACCAACATGGCTGGTCGTGGTACCGATATCATCCTGGGCGGAAACCCGGACTTTGAAGCCAGAAAAGAAATGGAGAAACAGCTAACTCCTGAAGGTGACAGGATTTATTCAGAAGAAGATATTAACTTCGCAACCGGATTCGTTAAATCAGACGACCCGAAGCTTAATGTAGCCAGAGAAAAGTATAACGAACTTTTATCCAAGTATAAGGCAGTGCGCCAGGCAGAGCACGAGGAGGTTGTGGACCTGGGAGGTCTCTTCATCATAGGTAGTGAACGCCATGAATCCAGACGTATCGACAACCAGCTCCGCGGACGTTCCGGACGTCAGGGAGACCCCGGTGAAACTCAGTTCTTCATTTCCATGGAGGACGATTTAATGCGCCTATTCGGTGGCGACCGCATGCAGGGAATAGTGAGCAAGGTTGGAATGGCTGAGGATGAAGCTTTGGAAGCGAACATCCTGTCTAAGTCCATTGAGAATGCTCAGAAGAGAGTCGAAGGCAGAAACTTCAGCGTTCGTAAATACGTTCTCCAATATGACAACGTAATGAACAAACAAAGGGAGATCATTTACGGTGAACGTCGTAAGGTTCTCTTTGGTGAAGACCTTCGCGATGATGTAATGCACATGAAGGATACCATGGTGGATGCACTTATTGCACCAACCGTGGCGGACAGCAAATATCCGGAAGAGTGGGACTTGGAAAACCTGAATAGAAATATAAAGCAACTTGTTCCTGCGTATGAAGCGCCTAACCGTAGTCAGGATGAAATAACTCACTTGACGGAAGGTAAGTTGCGCGACCAGATTGTAAACGACCTTAATGTTCTCTACGATAAGAAGGATGAAGAAATCGGAGCAGAGCATATGCGTCAGGCGGAACGTGCAATTATGCTGAGAGTCGTAGACAATATGTGGATGGATCACATAGATGCAATGGATCAGCTTAAGTCAGGTATTGGACTTCGCTCCATCGGACAACAGGATCCTGCAGCGGAATACGCTAAGGAAGGCTTTGACATGTTCGATCAAATGATCGGGGCAATCCAGGAAGACACGGTCAAGTACTGCTATAGCGTATCCATCGCAACAGAGACGGAGCGCAGACAGGTAGTTCAGGTAGGACAGGCCAGAAAGGACGACTACGTGGACGAAGAAGCAGAAGCGGCAAGTGCTGCCATGAAAGTTCGTGGTGGAGCAGGAGGCCCGACCATGCAGGGAATGCCGGTAAGGGGAGCCAAGGTCCCGCCTAGAGAAAAGAAGCAAGATCCGGTGAGACGTGATCAACCAAAGGTTGGGCGTAACGACCCATGCCCGTGCGGTTCGGGAAAGAAGTATAAGAACTGCTGCGGGCGTGCAAATGCAGGCGATAATTCGCCTGAGTAAACAGAGATCGAGTAAACAAAGAGAAGAATAATTCAAACATTTGCTAAGCCGAATAGTTAAATATTCTAAAACCTAATGCGATGGGTTTTGAGGAAAAAAGAGAAAGGAAGAGAACGATGTTTGATGCTGATTTCTTGGTGTTAGCACCGTTTAATGGGGTGTTTTGGGCAGTATTCTTGCTGTTCGTGCTTGTGTTAATTGGATTAACAGCAGCACTAAAGGATAAATCCGAAACGACGAAGAAGACAGTAATTGTAGTAACCAGCATACTTACCCTGGCATGGTTCATTGTCTACAAATATTATTTGTCGATTGATGCGGAGTTTAATATAGTGACAGCAGAAATCGGAGGGTTCAACTGGTGGGGTGAACTACCGCTGCACCTATGCAACATCAATATGCTTCTAATTCCGATTGGAGTCATTTTCAACATTCGTAGTATCAGAAGTGTTTGCTTCTTTGTTGGACCTTTAGGAGCGCTTATGGCGATAGTAATGCCCGGGCTTGGATTCAGCGGATTCTCCATTCTGACTCCGAGAATGATTTGCTATTACGGAATCCACTTCATGATAATCGTTGAAGGATTGGCAATCGGTACAACTGGCCTTTACAGGCCTGTCTTTAAAGATATCCCGAGGACAATTCTCACAACTGTATGCCTGTGCTTTGCAACATTCCTGGTTAATGTTGTGCTTAGATTGACGGGACTTCATCCTGATGCAAATTATTTCTTCTCAGTGGATCCGCAGGGGAACCCGGTTCTGGAATTACTCTATAATATAATCCCCGTGCCATTCCTCTACGTTCTGCCGTGCGGAATCATCCTGGGGACATATATGCTAATCGTAACCTTTGGATTCTATCTAAAAGACGTAGTCTTAACACGTGAGGAACAAGAGCACGACTATTGATCGCTTAGACATGAAATGAGATTAAACGAATAAAAAAGTCTAATAAAGAGAATCCGATGAAAGAGATTAATGCGAGTTTAATAACTGAAAAGGTAAAGGAGCTTTGCATCGAATGCAATGTGAATCTTCCTGATGATGTAGCAGGCTGTTTAAAATGCGCAGTAAAGGAAGAACCCTGGGAGCCGGCGCAGGAAATCCTGGGACGCATAGTGGAGAATTTCCAGTTGGCCAAGGAACGCAACATGCCAATCTGTCAGGACACAGGTATGGCAGTTTTTTATGTTGAGGTTGGTCAGGATGTTCATGTAGATGGAAATCTGGAAGAGGCCATAAACGAAGGTGTCCGCCAAGGCTATAAGGATGGCTATCTAAGAAAATCTGTGGTTAAAGACCCGTTAAACAGGGTTAATACAGGCGATAATACTCCGGCGGTTATTCACTATGAGATAGTTCCCGGAGACAAGCTCGTAATACATTTTTCCCCGAAGGGCTTCGGCAGTGAGAACATGAGCAGAATCGCCATGCTTCGCCCTTCCGATGGAGTTGAGGGCGTGAAGCAATTTGTCCTGGATACCGTAGAAAAAGCTGGTCCGAATCCTTGTCCGCCGATTATTGTGGGCGTCGGAATAGGAGGCACATTCGAAAAGGCCGCCCTTCTATCAAAGAAAGCTCTAATGAGACCGATTGAGGATTCAAACGATAACAGCCCGAATCATGATTCGAATAATGAGACTGTAATCAATAAGATTGATAATTCTAATATAAAATGTCCTTCGCGGGATGAACGCATAGTTAATAAGCAGGAAGAAGAATCATTTTATCGAACTTTAGAAAAGGAACTCCTGGAAGAGATAAACAAACTTGGAATAGGCCCGCAGGGCTTTGGTGGAAAGACCACCGCATTAGCAGTCAATATAGAGACATATCCAACGCATATCGCCGGACTTCCCGTAGCAGTAAATATCAGCTGCCATGTAACCAGGCACGGGAGGATAGTTTTATAGATAGGATTAGCCCCCAAATTAATGGAACAATAAATCATAAAAAATAATTAACAATAAATCACAAAGATTAATTCATGATAAATCATAAAATTAATTAACAATAAACCACAAAGATTAATTCATAATAAACCATAATAATTAATTAACAGCAAACCATAAAAATGTCCAACCAAAACCCCCAAAAATACATAACGACACCATTAAGCGCTGAGGAAGCCAGAAAACTTAAGGCTGGCGACAGCTGCCTTATCTCCGGCGTTATTTATACTGCCAGAGACGCCGCGCATAAGAGACTGATAGAGGCTATTGAGTCGGCAGGTGACAATGCTACAGGAATCCATCTACGCAATCGAAATTCTGACAATGACAAACAGTCGAAGTGCCTGCCTTTTGATATAAAGGATGCCGTCATTTATTACGTGGGACCAACGCCGGAAAAACCGGGAGAGGTAATCGGATCCGCAGGCCCAACCACATCGTATAGAATGGATGCATTTAGCCCAACATTAATCGCATTGGGACAGACGGGGATGATTGGCAAAGGACGCCGATCACCTGAAGTGATAGAAGCCATGAAAAAATATGGTGCGGTTTACTTTGGTGCAATCGGTGGCGCAGGTGCGCTTCTCTCGGATTGCATTAAGTCATCAGAAGTAATCGCATACGACGATTTGGGTGCAGAGGCAATCAGAAAACTGGAAGTTGTGGATTTCCCGGTGACAGTAGTAATAGATTCGGAAGGAAACGACCTCTACGAAATCGGAAGAAGAGAGTATATTAAATCGCATCCGACGGACTGACTTTAAAAAGAGAAACATACAAAGATAAAGCAAGGAGCGTACAATTTGTTCATCCAAGGACTTCAGAAAATGACATTACTCGATTATCCCGAGCACGTTGCCTGCACAGTATTCCTGGGCGGCTGCGATTTTCGTTGTCCGTTTTGCCATAACTTTGAATTCGTAACCGGTAAACTTTCCGAAGAGGCTAAGGTATTTCGACTTAACAACAACTCCGTAGTCCTGTCCGCAGCACCGCAAATTAATGAAACAGATTTTTTTCATTTCCTGGATAAACGAAAGGGCCTCCTGGATGGAGTGGCAATAACCGGTGGAGAGCCTTGTCTTCGCCATAATCTTCCGGATTTTATAGCAAAAATCAAAGACAAAGGTTTCCTGGTTAAACTCGACACCAACGGAAACCACCCGGATATGCTGGCGAAACTAATTCGCGAGCATTTGATTGATTACGTGGCGATGGATATAAAGAATTCTCCGAATAAATATGCTGAGACAGTAGGGCTAATGGCGCTTGATTTGGACCCTATAAAGGAGAGTATAAACCTTCTGATTAAAGGAATAGATAGTCAGAATCCTGCTGCGGATGTGACTGAAGAAGGTTCAGCAGGTTTGGACAGCACCGCTAGTATTGACTACGAATTCCGAACCACCGTAGTAAGCGAATACCACACGGAAGACGATTTTATAGAAATAGGGGAATTAATACGCGGAGCGAAAAAGTATTTTCTCCAGCCCTTTGTTGATAGAGAGCATGTTCCAAATCACAGCCTTACAACCCCAAGCATCGAAAGACTAAATGCTTTCAGAGATATCGTCGCACCATACGTGGATTACGCGGCTATACGGGGCATTGAAGCATAATCCCCGTTCCTCGCACTTTCTGCCTGTGCCATACCATGTTCCCGAGTACCGCTCTGACGTCGTATAAACAGGAAATTATTTCCGCAATCTGATAATCACTCTTGATATTCCCCGACCAAACGGATTTTTCAACACAATTGGTGACAAGACACCGCTTTTGAATTACACAATATATAGTTTTAATCAAAAAATCTCACCACAACATATTGACGAACTACATTTTAAGTGATAAAGTAATGTCGTTGAGTCTAACAGGGCGAAAAGCCCTCTTTTTATCAAAAAATATATATAAATAATACCGAAAGGGGTAGCGATGTACCAGGTAGTTAAGAGAGACGGCAAGGTTGTCGATTTTTCAATCGGCAAGATTAGTGCGGCAATAACCAAGGCTTTTGATGCCATCGACAAACAATATCATCCCAGCGTAATTGATCTTATTGCGCTTCATGTAACGGCCGATTACGAAGACAAAATTAAGGACGGTAAAATTTCAGTAGAAGATATTCAGGATAGCGTAGAGAAGGTGCTATCAGAATC
>CADBSP010000087.1 GCA_902797405.1 uncultured Eubacteriales bacterium
ATTTTTAAAGAACATTTGCATTATACCACAATGGTGGGAGCATATTCAACCAATTAAACAAAAATCAATGATAATTGCCAAGCACCGTATCATAGGAAAGGAAGGTAAGACACATCATTCTCCGGTGCCACAGAAATGAAACCTTTTAATCGACAGGGTAAGTGAAATAGTTTGCTCCACAGCGTGGATAAATCCTTCCCAAGAATTGATGAAGTAATTATATTAACGGAAAGGATAGAATCGCCTGTTACGCAAGCTATCTTCATGCCGGTTAGTCCATGCTTCTCTGCTATTTCAACGCACTTCTTTGCTGCCGCCTGGGGATTGGCAGAACCCATATTGGTAATAAGCTTAACCTTATACTCCCAGCCGTCTACTTTCTTTAAAATCAAAAGCCACCTCGTTTCCGAAGCGGCTCAATTCTTCCTATTACTTTACTCTTTTGACCTGTTGGACTTTATCCTTCTATCGCCTTCCTAATTGCCTTAAATGTTTTTTCACTTATTACATGTTCTATGCTACATGCTTCTTCGTTGGCGGTTTCTTCGTCGATTCCCAGGCTAATGAGCCATGATCTAAAGAACTCATGTCTTTCGTAAACACTTTTTGCGATTTTCTTTCCGGCTTTGGTAAAGGTGATATATCCTTCCTCGGAGACATCTATATATCCCTTTTCCTTCATGTTCTTGACCGCCACGCTGATGCTCGGTTTTTTGAAGCCGAGTTCATTCGCGATATCAACACTACGAACAACCGGTTTAACTTCACTCAGAAGCAGAATTGTTTCCAAATAATTTTCCATCGACTCATTGTATTTCATAAATCATTTCCATCCTTTTAAAATCTATAAATATTAAATCTATAAAGGCATTTCGTTATTAGTCAAACTATAATAGTCAGGCGAACTATCTCCCCTGACTATTATAATCTTTAGTACATTATTTGACAATGTTAGAGTATCACTTTGGATTCAACTCTATTATATTTTTTAAAAACCCCACAACTACTTTACACTTACTGTGTCTACTTTAGATACGTTTCCAGATGCTTCTTTTGGCAACTGCCCGCCTGCGGGCAACCGATACACTTGGTGCCCTTCTTCTTTTCTTTAACTAAGTACCTTATAGCCAGGAAAAGAATCAGCGCAACTGCCATCAAAGCAATTATTGTTGATGTATTCATAATTCATTTCCTTTCCAAATAATCTCTAAGCTTTCTCTAAGCTTTTGCTAAGCATTCGCTAAGTATTCGCGTCGAATCATTCTCCACGCAGCCTCTGTGCCTTCACGATTACTCTTGGCTTTTCGTTTTTTATACTCAATCTTTTTAGCTTATCGCCAAACTAATGAGCAGCGACCGTTCCCTGATGAAGCGCATACTTCTTATCAAAGTCCGCACGTATCTTTCTGGATATCAAAACTATTATGAAGGCCATCACCAGAATTGCGATTAATCCGGGAACAAATCCTTGTCCTAAATGTCCTTCGGTAAATAGTGTTCCGAACTGGTAAACGAGGAATGCTACGGTATATCCTGTTGCCAGCTGTAGTCCAATTGCGCTCCACAGCCAGCCTTGGCTCTTCATCTCCGAATTCATTGCACCAATCGCTGCGAAGCAAGGCGGTGTATAGAGATTGAAAAAGAGGTAAGCAAGGGCACTTACAGTTGTAAGACCCATTGTCATAGCGATTTCATTAGCGCCACCTGTCATTTCCAATTCCTCAACGTCAATGAATCTGGTTAGTCCATACACTACAGCCAGAGTTCCAACTACGTTCTCTTTCGCGATGAATCCGGTGACTGCTGCTGCTGCAAGCTGCCATGCCCCAAACCCAAGAGGAATAAGAAGCACTGCAAACGGCGTTGCGATTGATGCAAGGATTGATGTGTTTTCCATACCCTCTTCCACTGCACTGAAGCTCCAATCATAGGACTGCATTAACTGAACAACCAGGTTGCAGATTAGGATAATTGTTGCGGCTTTGATAATATATGCCTTTGCTCTTTCAAGCATTGAGAAGAATGCTCTCTTTATACTTGGAACTGCGTACTTTGGAAGCTCCATTATGAAGAAAGATTTTCTATACTTATATCCCGTAACAAGTTTGACCAGAAGTGCTCCGAGGAAAATGAGAGCGAGTCCTAGGAAATAACTTGTAAGACTGACCCAACCTGCTCCATCGAAGAATGCTCCTGCAAAGAGTGCGATTACAGGAACCTTTGCTCCACAAGGAATAAAAGTCGCAAGCATTGCTGTTGCTCTGCGTTCTCTTTCATCGCGAATAGTTCTACATGCCATGATTGCAGGGATTCCGCATCCTGTACCTATGATAACCGGGATTACGGATTTTCCGGATAGACCTACTCTCTTAAAGATTGGATCCATCACCGCGCTTACTCTAGCCATGTATCCACAGTCTTCCAGCAGTGCAATCAGGAAATACATAACCATTACCAAAGGAAGGAAACCTACTACTGCGCCGACGCCTCCAATTATTCCATCAGCGACAATCGTGGTTAATATCTCCGGACTGTCTGCCATCTTTTCAGCGACCCATTCCTGGAATCCTTCTATATATCCTACGAGCCAGTCAGCAATAAGTGGTCCAAGCCATGCCTGTGAAACGGTGAATACTACCCACATGACTCCGGCGAAAACCAGAATACCCAGGATAGGATTCATGAGAAGAGCATCCAACTTGTCCTGTGCAGTGCTTTCCTTGGAGGCAATCTGTCTGGTTTCAACTTCCTTTACTATGTCGTTAACGAATGAGAAGCGCTTTCTATCCTCCCTATCGACTTGAGCCTTATCCTTTAGGTCTATGTCCGCCTGAACGTAAGGAGCCTTTTGTCCTTTGCCCTTTAATGAAATGGCCTTTTCTATTACCTCTCTTAGCCCACTGTCGTTATTATTTGTAGAAACTGTTTTAATAACCGGACATCCAAGCTTCTTTTCCAATGCTTCTACATTAATGACCGTGTTTTCCTTTTCATTGATATCGCTTTTATTAAGCGCAACTACCACAGGAACGCCAAGTTCCAAAAGCTGAGTTGTGAAGAAAAGGCTTCTGCTTAAATTCGTCGCATCGACAATATTGATAATTGCGTCCGGATGTTTTTCTTTGACGTATTCACTCGTAATACCTTCTTCAGGTGTAAATGGTGACATGGAATAAGCACCCGGAAGGTCGACAGCTATTGCCTCAACACCCTTCGTGAACTCTTCCTTTATATAACTCTCTTTTTCGCCAACAGTTACGCCGGCCCAGTTACCTACTTTTTCACTCATGCCTGTAAGCGCATTGTACATGGTTGTCTTGCCGCTATTCGGATTGCCGGCAAACGCAATTCTCATAAAAATTTCCTCCTACTTCCTTTTATTATCTGTTTTTCCTTACTTCTTTATTTGGTTAATCGATTTTTCTACTGCTTGGTCGTCTTTTTCTAGATCGACACCTCTTTATTTAGACATATCCATTATTTCTGATAAATCAAAGTACGCCTTTTGGTTTTAAGTTAAACAATAATTGCTTCCGCCAGCAAATTGTCCAAGCTATATCTTCCATCCTTTATTGCAACGATGCAATTTTTCTTTTTCTTGGAAATCAAAGTAATTGGCTCGCCCGTGTAGCAACCCAATCTAAAAAGAAAGGCGTTCATATCCTCATCTTCGGTATTGATTTCTTGTACTGTATAGGTGTTGTTAGGCTCGGCTTCTAAAAGATTCATATGTCCCCCTCCTCCCTCTTATATTAATTATTCCTGCCCTGCCTCTGCAGGACCCATTCTCCATGCTTCAACGGGTTGCAAAATTCCATACTTCAGCAGGTTGCAATTTCCATGTTTCAGCTGGTTGCAATTTCCATGCTTCAGCAAGTTGCAATTCTCAACCACGACGGGGTTATATCTACCTAATAGCGATAAGGCTCAACTAACTTCATATAATTATAGCAAAACGGTTGGGCAAGTCAAGTCTAACTTTAATAAGATACGCCTGCAGCACTTCCAAAGCAATACTTCCACAAAGTATCTAAGGCAATACTTCCGCGAACTACCAGGGCAATACTTCCGCGAACTGCCAATGCAATACTTCCGCGAACTGCCAATGAAATACCTTCGCAAGTAGCCAGTACAATAATTCCAATACGGTACTCTCTCGAAGTTCCAGCATAAAGAGTCTATACAAGAATAATCCACATAACAACAAGAGCCGCTCTTGCGAGCGGCCCTTGCTGTGCGATGTTTATGTTTTTAAGAAAGAACGTTCAAAAGGAGTAGTTTCTGTCTCTTTTGATGGTTTAAGTATAGAATACTATTGTGTCGTTTGTGTAAAGAATACTTATAAAAATGGTGCAAAAAACATGTTTTTGCACCATTACTCATTCGTTTCATCAATAGGCTTTTATAAGCATCATAGATATTTCAGATCTATTTCCTTCTTTAGAAGCTGGCTGTTTAGATAAATCATATAGAACGCCCTGGCCTTTGGATGGCTTGCTATGAATTCCGTATGTTCTCCAATCTGAATGAGGGCTACATTATCTTCTAGCGCAAATCCCGGAATCTCTTTTTCAAGGAGTCGTCTATCGAAGTTGGAACGTTCGTCATCGTTATAATGCGGGCAAACTGCATTATGATGGAGATCCAGCAAATTATCTGCCCATATGTATTGCCAATCAGTACTTCCATCGTTATACTGGCTGTTACTGTAACCACAGTAAAACCAACATACGCATCCTGCTCCGTTTCCGCTTAGAACTGCACTATCATTTTTAAATATGGTTCTAAGCTTTTCAATCAAATTTAGGCGATTCCACACATTCAGCATGTAGACAGCATTTCCTCCGCCTACATAAATCAAATCTGCCCAATCGAGCATTTTATCTATCTTTGATTCTGAATAGTTTCCTCTAATCAACTCCAAAACCTGAACCTCCGCGCCTAATGCGCTAAAAGCTTCCTTGAAGTTGGCTATGTATTTTTGATCATCTCTACTGGCCGTTGGAACAAAAAGAACATTTGGTTTGTCCTTTTCAGTCATCGCTAAAGCGTATTTGTTCAGGGCCTCTGTTGATTCTAGGCTTCCGCCTGATATTGCTGCTATTCTACCCATATTACTTTAGTCAAATGTCTTCGGAGGCTATTCTCTTTCCACCCTATTGTGAAAAGCATTGCCGAAAGATTCCCCCTATCTAAAATATTATACCACTACTACGTTACTATTTCGATATCTATTTTTCTTTATTCTTATAAATTTAACAAAATTATTTACTTGATTTATATAATGTTCAGAAATTTTTATTCTCTATCTCTATTTTTTTCTTATTCTGCTGCTGCTTACTAATATCGCTTACTAATACCACCTAAATTGATAAGAAATAAGTGTTGACAAGCATGATTATTTGATGTATAGTTATTCGCATATTTGAATATTATTTCACGTTTATTCATTATTATAAGTGATGCTTCCTCAATATTTCATTGAAAGCATCGCAATATTAACAAAGAAAGAAAGGAGGAAATGGCTATGCATAAAGAAGATATAAAGAAAGTTGTGCTTGCATATTCCGGTGGCCTGGATACATCTGTTATGATTCCATGGCTCAAAGAAAACTATAACAATTGTGAAATAATTGCTGCATCCGGCGACGTTGGTCAGGGGGATGAGCTGGACGGTTTGGAGGAAAAGGCTCTTAGATCCGGTGCATCCAAATACTATGCTTTAGACCTACAGGACGATTATGTTAATAATTACATCGTGCCTACATTAAAAGCCGGTGCAATCTATGAAGATTATTTATTGGGTACCAGCACTGCCAGACCATGCATAGCCAAGGCCTTGGTGGAAGTTGCCCTTAAAGAAGGTGCGGATGCAATTGTTCATGGCTGCACCGGAAAGGGAAATGACCAGGTTCGTTTCGAGCTGGGCATTAAGCACTTTGCTCCCGACATGAAGATAATAGCACCCTGGCGTGAATGGGAATTGAAATCCAGGGATGATGAAATCGATTATGCCGAGGCACATAATGTTCCTCTTAAAATAAGCAGAGAAACCAACTACTCCAAGGATAAAAACCTGTGGCACCTCTCTCACGAGGGTCTAGATTTGGAGGATACTGCAACAGAGCCAAAGTACAACCAAGAAGGATTCCTGGAGATGGGTGTATCCCCAATGCAAGCTCCGGATGAGCCAACTGACATAGCTATAGATTTTGAAAAAGGAATTCCTGTTGCCCTTAATGGTGAGAAGATGTCGGTTAAGGACATGATTTATGCCCTTAATGATATCGGCGGAAAGAATGGTATCGGTATTCTGGATATCGTTGAAAACCGTCTGGTGGGAATGAAGAGCCGTGGAGTATACGAGACTCCGGGTGGAACCATTTTATATAAGGCCCATAAAATTTTGGAGAGCATCACCCTGGATAAAATGACTGCTCACGAAAAAGAGAAGCTGGCGGTCACCTACGCTGAATTAGTGTATAATGGTCAATGGTTCACACCACTTCGGGAAGCGCTGGATGCCTTTGTTGATAAAACTCAGGAGTCGGTTACCGGTACGGTAAAACTAAAGCTCTATAAGGGTAATATTATCAACTCGGGAGTTACCAGCCCCTACTCTCTCTTCGATGCAGATTTGGCATCCTTCGGTGAAAGTACATATAATCAAAAGGATGCTGAGGGCTTCATCAACCTCTACGGCCTACCCATCCAGGTCAAGGCAGTTTTGGACGGCAAGCACCGTGCAATCAAAGATAATATCAAAGAAAATATCCCCGGTGTTTCCGAGGATGATTATAAGGCGTGGCATGACTAAAGAAGCAAGCCTTAAAAGTTTAACGCGTGCAGGACCGAGTAATCGGCCCTGCTTTTTTATATGTTTTTAACGGACAGCGCCCTTAATGCATTTAGCACCGCTATCACCATGACTCCAACGTCGGCGAATATGGCTAGCCACATACCTGCAATTCCAAGGGCTCCCAGGATCAGGCAAATCACTTTTACGCCGATTGCAAATACGATGTTTTCTTTTACAATGCGAAGGCATTTCCTGGATATGCGAATCGCCTTGGCTATTTTCTTTGGATCATCGTCCATGAGAACCAAATCCGCTGCTTCTATCGCAGCATCCGAGCCCATCGCTCCCATGGCAATTCCTATGTCGGCTCGTGATAAGACCGGCGCATCGTTTACTCCATCTCCAACAAAGGCCACAACCCCAGGGGCATTCGTATCCGAAGGCCTACTATAACCCTCGCTTCCCTTTGCATCTGTTTCTTCAAAAACCGGCTTCCCGCTTATTATTCTTTCCACAATGGAAACCTTATCGCCCGGCAGAAGCTCGCTGTATACTTCATCTATGCCAAGATCCTTTGCTACACTTTCCGCGACTTCCCTACGGTCTCCTGTAAGCATAACTATGCGGTTAACTCCCAATTGTTTTAAGTCCGTGATTGCTGCATGAGCTGTTTCTTTTATTACATCTGAAATTACTATATATCCTGCATAAGCACCATCAACCGCAACGTGGATTACCGTACCTATTTCGTTAATATTTGTTTCAAAACCAACGGACAGTTTATCCATCAGTTTTCTATTTCCAACCGAAACTCTATGACCATCAACAATTGCATTGATTCCACAGCCGGAAATCTCCTCAATTTCACTTATATGATGCCCTGCCAGATAAGTAGACAAATCACCATCTGCAAAATCTTTATCGTTCTCTTTGTTTGTTGATTCTCCCTTTTCATCTTTTGATGAAGTATTATCCTGTGACATTCGCCTAATGTAATCATTTATTAAACTCTTTGCAATAGGATGGGAGGATGCACTTTCAGTAAGTGCTGCAAGCTCCAGAAGCTTCATTTTGGCTATTTGATCGTTACTCGGAAAAATACCCGCAACCTTAAACACACCTTCGGTCAGGGTTCCGGTTTTGTCACAAACCAAGGCTGTAGTTTTAGAGAGTTGCTCCAGGTAATTCGACCCTTTGACTAAAACTCCCGCCCTACTGGCTCCACCTATTCCACCAAAGAAGCTGAGAGGAATGCTTATTACCAAAGCACATGGACAGCTTATGACCAGGAAAATGAGAGCTCGATAGAGCCATGTGCTCCAGATGGGAGCCGTCCCCATCATTAATCTTACTATAGGAGGAAGGATTGCCAGCGCCACCGCAAGTCCAACAACAACCGGAGTATAGATACGCGCAAACTTACTGATAAAATCTTCGGACTTTGATTTACGAGAGCTGGCGTTTTCAACTAGATCCAGGATTTGTGATACGGTGGATTCTCCGAATTCCTTGGTTGTTCGGATTTCCAAAACGCCTGTCATGTTGATGCAGCCGCTTATTACCTCATCCCCCTCTACCGCATTTCTAGGCTTACTCTCTCCGGTTAATGCTGCGGTATCCAGAACTGAATGCCCACTAACTACAATTCCATCAATAGGGATTTTTTCGCCCGGTTGGCAGATGATGACGCTTCCCACTTCAACTTCATCGGGATCCACCTGAATAAGCGCTCCTCTTTCATCACGAATATTTGCATAGTCAGGCCTGATGTCCATAAGCTCGCTTATGTTTTTTCTGCTCCTGCCTATAGCGTAACTCTGGAACCATTCTCCTATTTGATAGAAGAGCATTACCGCAACCGCTTCAACATAGTCACCCGTGTCGATAATCGCAATTGCAATTGCTCCCAAGGTTGCAATAACCATGAGGAGGCACTCATCCAACGGCTGACGGTTCTTGATGCCCTTTCCTGCCTTAATAATGATATCGTAGCCCACTATTAAATAGGGAATCATGTAGAGTGTAAACCTCAGCCATTTG
Organism: uncultured Eubacteriales bacterium; assembly: GCA_902797405.1. Classification (GTDB taxonomy): domain Bacteria; phylum Bacillota; class Clostridia; order Peptostreptococcales; family Anaerovoracaceae; genus Eubacterium_B. Next base: position 8,840 of record CADBSP010000087.1, read on the forward strand.
TTGGAAAGAATACTCATACTTCCCTGCGTCGCTACGCCGTCTGCAGCGGCGAATAAAAAGTGAAGCCCTAACAATAGCGCCGCAGAAAGTAAGATTCTCATTAAGTTTTTCTTTTGTTTCTTGTTCATACTTGATTTATATAATAAGATGTATTTTAAAACGGTTCCTTTAGGGAACCGTTTATACTAAAGGTATATCTCGCAGTCGTCCTCCACCTTTTTACAATTGTCAAGGACTCGGGGCATAACCTCTTTTGGATCTGCCCCTTCTTCAAACTCCACTTCCATCTTTAATGTCATGAAATTAACCACTGCATCCTTGACTCCCTCAGTGCTCTTTGTTGCCATTTCCATTTTGTTTGCGCAGTTTGCACAATCTACTTCTATTTTATATTTCTTTTTCATCCCGTTTTCCTCTCATTCTATTATCTATATGAGCGATAACCATACACGATCACATATAACCACATATAATTTGTATATATAGTATTTGCTTGCAATAGTTTACTCTTACATATAAAACGATCTTGTCAATTAAACGATTGCTTAATCTTTATATCAACTATACTATTTTAGACACTCCTTGTCAAGGGCTTTATTGAATTTCCCTCATCACTCCCCGATTTAAGGTGCGAAATCCATTTTTTCATTTTGCACCGGTGCAGATTTCATTTTTTTGAATCTGCACCTCAAGATGTTTCATCGACCTTTCTTTCTGAGGTGCAAATCTCCATTTTTCTATTTTGCACCGGTGCAGATTTCATTTTTTTGAATCTGCACCTCAGATGTTTCCTCAGGCCTTATTTCTGAGGTGCAAATCTCCATTTTTTTCATTTTGCACCGGTGCAGATTTCGTTTTTTGAAATCTGCACCTCAAGATTGTTTCTTCTCTCAACCGCGGGTGCAGAGTTTTTTTATTTGTTGTATTTTCAACATTTATTGCTATAATATGATTTAGAAAGTAATAGTATTGTTTATATGGAGGTTTTTGATGTCCACAAAAATAGAATTACCTCACAATCACGGTAATCTCTGCGAAGATTTTTTGGATCATATTCCACCAAAGGAAGACATTGCAACGGTGGCGGATGCTTTGGGGCAGCTGGGCGACCCAACCAGACTCAGGATTTTCTGGATTCTTTGTCATTGCGAAGAATGCGTAACTGATATTGCTGCTATGATGAGCATGTCCAGCCCTGCGGTTTCCCATCATCTTCGACTCTTAAAGAATAGCGGTCTTATAACATCACGTCGCGACGGTAAGGAAATGTATTATACCGCTGCGGATTCAGAACTGGTTCACGAGCTTCACCATACAATAGAGAAGATCGGGCATATTACATGCCCGAAAGAATAGGTTCGAGATTCATGACCTTAATCAACAATAGAAATCGGCCATATATATTTCCCAGGGGAATAATATATAGCGAATAATATATAGCGAATAGTAGATAGCGAATAATAGATAAGTAATAATAGATAACTAATAATATATTACTAATAATATATAACTAATAATATATAAGTAATCATTATAAAAGGTCGCGTTTGACAGCGACCTTTTACATTTGAAATTAAATGCTTTGAGAGCGAATCTTTCGATAGCGAAGCCTTTGAGAGCGAATCTTTCGATAGCGAAGCCTTTGATTGCGAATCTTTCGATAGCGAAGCCTTTGATTGCGAAGCTTTTGATATCGAAGCTTTTGGATAGCGAATAAATCCTAGAACTTTCCGGGGCGGCCTCCACCGTGGAAACCTCCTCCGCCTGCAGAGGTATGAATCGTGCTTCCTCCGAAATGGCCCGGCTTACTATGGTGATTATCGTCATCGTCCCTTGGAAGCGGAATTCTATTAATCGACTTGTATAAG
>CADBSP010000088.1 GCA_902797405.1 uncultured Eubacteriales bacterium
AGCTGTGGTTTCATCGGTTCATAGTTTTCAATCGAAAAATCATCGATGGTGATGTCGGTGAAGTCACAACCATTTTCCTTGGTTAGGACAAGTCTCGGCAAAACATCTGCATTTACAGAAGCCTTAATCTCAGCAGACTTTTCCGCAGCGCGACGAAGCATCTCGTTGGCATTATCTATATGTCTATCATAGATCTGCTCATTTGCAACAAAGTGAGTAAACACTCCCGGTTCGTACCCTGTCACCTTTGCTATCATCATGAGAAGCGCAGCGTACTGTATTTCATTTATACCTCCTGCACCGGATGCGGTCAGCATATCACCGCTTCTTTGGATTAGGCACATATCCAAAAATTCATCTCTTACATTCCAGATGGTTAGAAATGCACAAGGCGCCAACCCCTCTGTTTCTCTAAGATCAGTTTCCTGCCAAAGAGACATTATTTTACGACGGCCATAGGGATCCTTCTTTATGTCCGCAATTAGATTGTTCACCATGTCATAGCGTTTAACTGTTGCTCCGTATCTCTGGCCGATGGTACCGTCACCTATATCCCATGGATTCCACCAGGTAACCCCCCACTCTTCCATCTCGGAAATAACATTGGTCGGGTGCTGATAGATAGTGATGATTTCCCTAATGCCTGTTTTCCAGGCCTGATGCCTGAGTGTGCAAATTGGAAATTCTCCTTTGCTAAGGTCGTACTTCCTCATAACATGGTTTACGCTAATGGTATGAGCCGGCGTTCCGTCCTCATACCTTGGTCTGGGATTAACATCCTTATATCCATTTTCCAAAATGTTTTTTATATCTTCAACCAGATATCTATCAGCCTTAGTCATCCTTTACCTCATCTACTTAACTATAATCCTTGGTACTTTCCCTAACCTCAATCATTATAATTATTTATATTTACTTATTTTAAATTCTTTATTTGTTATTTATCTCATTATCGATTATTGCAGTTCACTGCAAGGCTTCAATTATTTCTTTGGTGCTTTCTCTATCATCATTCCGATTATGGTTGCGTCGGTTTCTCTCATTCCAACCGAAGCCAAAGTTCCGATATTCTTAATGGTGTTTTCTACTCCCTTAACGACGATTCCGTCTCCACCATAGAACTGACTTCCGTTCTCCCACATGTTTACTCCCAGGAGTCCAGCCTCCACCGCGGATGCAATCTTAGCTGCGCAGCTCGCCTTTGCTCCATCGCAAATCATTCCTGATGCAATGGCGATGGAGTTCACGATTGTGTGGGCGACATCTCTGTATTTGCCCCCTTGAAGATAGGTGATTCCTGCACCTGCACCGCATCCTGCTGCAGTAGCTCCACAATAGGCAGAGAGTCTTCCTATTCCGGTTTTCAAATGAATTGTAACCAGATTTGAAACCACAAGCGACCTAAATAGTTTTTCCTCCGAAACTTTCATGTCCTCCGCGTAAACTATAACGGGGAGTGATGCCGTCATACCCTGGTTTCCGCTTCCGGAGTTAATCACAACAGGAAGCTCACAGCCGCTCATTCTGGCATCGGAACCGGCTGCAGCATAGGCCTTTGCTCGGTTATATACTTCGTTTCCATATGCCTTTAAAAGGACGGAACCGATATTGGCGCCCCAGTCTCCTCTAAGGCCTTCCTCTGCAATTGCAGTATTATAATCAATCTGACGCTGAAGGGTTTCCCTTACGTCTTCTATATCCACATGGTCGGCAAATTCAACTATCTCCTCCACCGAGAGGATGCTTCTATCCGTACCCATGTCTGTTTGCTCTTTAAATGATTCCATCCGAATGGTCTCTCCATCCTTTAGAATCTTAACTACGTTGGTGTGGTGTCCGATTATCTCGACTATAGCCTCGCGCCCTGTTTCAGCGGATCCCACATCTGCTGTTTTTTCCGCAACGACCTCTATATCAAAGATATAATCACGCGGACTTTGCTCCACGGTAATATCCGCGGACGCTAAGTATTCCGAGATCTTCGTCACATCTTCCGGAGTGATTTTAGACAGAACCTGAAGCTCCGCCGTTGCGTCACCTGCTACAATTCCTGCAGCAGCTGCCGCTTCAATTCCGCGAAGGCCTCCGGTATTCGGAACAACCACGCTCTTTACGTTTTTAATGATGTTTGCGCTGGCAAAGACCTTAACTTTATCGGGAGTCTCTCCCAGGGTCTTCCTTGCCAAAGCCGCACAATAGGCAACGGCGATGGGTTCAGTACAACCCATCGCCGGAACCAATTCCTCTTTAAGTATCTCAATGTATTCTTTGTAATGCTTCATAATTGATCCTTATAATCGTCTAAAGACTTTATTCTTTCTATCAACTACTTATACAAAAGGAATTAATTATTAAATTAGCCTTCATTTAGCCTTCTTCAGAGGAATCTCCTTCTTCCATCGGAAGCTCGAATTCATCTGTTATTACAACGTCTTCATCGTCAGCGCTCGTATCAACTGCCTGCGATACGAATTCGGATAGATAAACATCTTCCGGCGCACCCGCCATCAAAGCAGGCAGGTTCACGACGATTCCGTCTATGCTGTAAGGAAGAGCCATTCCTACGTGGACGGTTTTAGCGGGACCATCCTTTTCCTCTGTAATTACGAGGTCCATCTCAAAACTCTGGCCCATGGTGCTGGTCATTCCACGTTCTTTTTCTCTAAGCTTGGCAACCTTTTCACCCTTTACTACAACATCAACTTTGTAATAAGGATTTAATGTTTTACCATTGTATTCAATCTTCGTATTATCGAAATAAACAGTATGACCACGTCCAATAATAAACATGATGACGCATACTACAGCGACAATGAGAAGTGCTCCAATTCTGAAAATCCACTTTCTGCTTGAACCATTTCCTGTCGCGGTATTGGCTGCTTTAGGGGCTGTGTTTTCTTTCTTCACTTCAGTCACCTCCCCTTATGCGCTTTCAGGTGTTACAGCTTTATCCCCATGTCTCTGGGCATTCTTTAGCTGCTCGCCTGCTTCCTGTTTTTTCTTCCTCTTGCTGGTCTCATACATTACGAGTGCAATTGTGATAACCGCATAGGATACGAATACTCTGAAGTATTCACCTATCATGGAGTCACCTGTTATGTATGCACCTGCACGAGGAGCTACGATAAACATAGTATGGAATAAGATTACTCCCAGGAATACGTTTCCTATCGATGCTTTGTCTACGGATGCACCACCGACCAAAAGAGCCGCTATGGCGAACATACCGATTTGAGAATGAGCACCGTAGGTTGCGATATTACCAATGTTCTGAAGGTATACTATCATTCCGAATCCTGCTAATACAGTAGACATCATGATGGCGATGATTCTGGTACGCTCTACGTTGATACCTGCATCTCTGGCAACTTCCATGTCCTGACCAACCGCACGCATGTCCTGTCCAAGCTTGGTTCTCTTGAACCAAATGATGAAGAGACAAAGAAGTGCAATAATGATGAAGGTCGCCACCGGAATCTTGACGCCACCAATTCTGATAGCGAGAAGATTATCCAAATGTTGTCTCATGTGAACCAGCGACACGGTATTTCTGATACCATAGCCACGTGGGAGCTTGATATTCGCATGCTTGATTGGAATAAGGCTACCCATGAAGAACAAAACAACCAGCTGGTAGATACCGTTCATAAAGAAGCTCATGATATAGCTGGTAATCATCTCCCTGCCCTTTGCTTTGTTCATGATAGTTCCGGAGAACCATCCAAGAAGCATGGAAAGCGGGATTGAGAATACCGCAGCAAGTACCATGGCAGGAATACCTACTATCTGCCAGTCGGAGATCAAAATGAGGGCAATCTGAGCCGACATGGCTCCGAGGGTCATACCGAAGTTAAGACCTAAACCGGCCATGATAGGAATCAGGAGCGCAAGTATCAGAAATGCGTTTCTACCCATACGGGTAATGATTTCATTTAACAAATATCCCGGGAAAGTCCGGAAATAGGAATACAGACGATACATATTATGATGAACATAATAGGTACGGAGCTGCTCCTTAGAAAACTTCCTAAATTGAATTTCTTTTTCATCGGTTCCCCTCCGTTTTTCTTGTTAGCGCGAAGAGAATCATACCCATGGAGGCGATAACTCTAACTACCTCTGACACGTCCATCTTAATGAGTGAGTTCGTAACTGTCGGTGTCATGGTTACGATTCCCTGGAAGAGAATTGTTCCGATTATTACGTTAAGTATGCTGGCCTTATTAACGGATGCACCGCCTATGAGGATGGCGGATACCGCTGGTAGCGCCATATAGAATGGTGCCATGTAGAGTTGGATGAATCCAAATCCCTGTTCATAGACCAGTATTCCAACTGCAGCAATCCATGTAGACATAACTACGGAAAGCATACGGATTCCATCTACATTTACTCCGGCTGCCTTTGCAAATGCAGGATTGGATCCTACCGCAGTCATAGCTGTTCCCGTTTTTGTATGCAGGAATGCCCACATAAGGAATGCCAAAAATGCAAAGAATAAAATTGTTCCCATTGGTATGGAAATTCTTCCGATGTTGATTCTCATCAGGTCTGCAAGAGCCTGGCTGTAGAACCCTTCCAATGAAATTGTGGTACGAAGACCTTTTCCCGAAAGTCCCCAAACCATCGTAGGACTATGGTAAGGGAGGAGCAGCCACATCATACACATAAATGATACCGATGAGAATCCTACATATGTGGCAACCATCATTTCGCCGCCCTTGATCTTATTGAG
>CADBSP010000089.1 GCA_902797405.1 uncultured Eubacteriales bacterium
ACTTATAATGATGCTTCAGATCCTCAGAAAGCTTATAGAGCAGCTGTTTTTGTCGAAGACATAACGAGTGATAATCCGGCAGGCGGCGTTGGAACTTTACAAGCAATTTATAGGGTTTCTGGTGCGCAGTATTTTGGTGTCTTAGATAATGGTGCTTATGATAATGCGAATAAGGCGGTTTCTTCTACTTCTAAATTAGCTAATGTTACTAACATCGATAAAGCGACCAGTATGGAAGTTACAGCTCATAAAACGAAGTATTACAAAGTAGTTGTTCGACTTTGGCTAGAGGGTGAAGATACAACTTGTAACAACACTACCTTCGCTGATCTCAATAAGGGCAAATGGGCTCTGAGTTGTGATTGGGTTTTGAATAATACACCTTTTGCCGCCGAAGCAACAATGAATATTACAGAGGTTGCAGGTGTTGTTGATCTGACTGCAGGAGGAGTTGCTCTTGGCAGCAATACCGTTACAATTAACGGACAAGTTTATACCGAGATTACAGGAGCTACACTTGACTCCAAGAAATTATATGTAATGGGTACCGCAGCAATTAGCAATACTTCAAGAGTATTCCAGATCTTAGATGCTACGGGGGCTGATGGTACGCTTTATCCTTATGAAGTAACTCATCGTTGTACGCTTCCAGCAGGTCAGTAATTAGATATTTAAGACAGACTTTATAAACAAATTCTAGCATTTTTAGAGAGCCCCCTGGTCGTTGTGGAACCGGAGGGCTCTTTTAGATATCCTAAGGTATGTTCTTGGTATTGACTTTGTAAACATGCAACGATTTACGGGAGTTTGAACACGGCTTTTTTATTGACTGACAAAGCAAATAGGTGTAAAATTATAGCTGTAGAAGTGTACCTATTTATTGTAATTGTCGATATATTATAATAAACAACACTGTGTGGTAACAAAGAAAAAGAATTGTAGATGGTAATTTGTTGGGGAATAGCATGAAAAAGAAAGATGAAGGCGAAGAAAGGAATACTCGGGAGATACTCCTTCTTGAAAAGAAGAAAATCCTACGAAACCTTGTGCTGCTTTTGGCAGCTTCCTTTGTCGTGCTTTTAGGTGTGTTGACGATGGCATGGTTTGCCATCAATAAGAAGACGAATGGAACAAGCATGAGTGTTATTACTGAGGCACCGAAAGGGGTTCAGTTTTCGTTGGGTAAAAGAACGGGAACATTGCTTGTAGCGAATAATAACGCTATAGTAGATCCAACCGCTACTTTGAATGACAATGATTGGATGGATACGGCCGATATTGGTGCATATTATCGGTTCGGAAGGCTGATCCCAGCGTCCTCGATTTCTGGAAAAGATATTTTTTACACGCTAGATTCATCCGATTCGGGCAGGAAATTAAAGAGTGGGGCTTTAGTAAATAAAGCTAATGGCGTTAGCGGATTAAATGCAACGGCACATGTTATATTATTTACGGATGGGAATGATCAGTTCTGGGACGACTATACACCTTGTTATTCATGGCAGAATGTAAATGATGACGGTTACTATGTTGATATTTCCATATGGTTTCGGACTGTTAGCTCAAACGCACCTATTTCTTTGAAGGTGGAGGGATGCGTAGGGCCTAAAGAGGGAAACATTATCGCTGATGGAAGTAGTAATGATGAGGCGCTTTATAAGGCGGTCAGAGTTGCGTTGTTAAGGGTGACCATAGAAGATAATGAAGAAGTATTAAGTCCGGCAGCGGGCGTAAAAAAGTCATAGGGCTTCATAATTCAAAGACTTTGGATGGAGGCGGTGATTCCATTTTGGATTCAAAGCTCTATCTCAATAGAAATAGTTTGTTAAGTGGCTACTATGCAATTGACGATGATGATTTTACTACGACCCACGAATTGATAGAAATGTGTCAATAACTGTTGCAGAGGATATTGACTACTTGACAATGGTGACATTGAATAATTCGACATTTGACACGAAACATGGCGGTTCAGGTTATCTGATTGATTTCAAAATTGTATTGAATCTGCTTTGGGGAAGTGTTATACTTTCCTCAAAGCAGATTTTCTTTTGGCTTCATGCCAGTCTAAATCACGTCTAATTTTCAGAAAATCCATGCTTTTCACATTATTTTTCCATAACGCGCGATTTTCTGATAAGGGGTGAACTTAGGAAGAATTTCTTTGCTTTCGACGGCTTGTTTTTCATGCATTTATTTCCGGGGAATAGTTTGCTTTCGCTTTTTGGAAGGTCTGGCGCTCATGGCAGATTATTCAAAAAGGAGGAAATGAATGACGAAAAACAAGAAACATGATGACGGAACGAGTGAGACCGCGCGGGCAGGGAACTCGAACGGAACGATTTATGATGATGCGTTTCGGACGATGCAGCAGAAGATGCCGTGGCTGATGATACCGATTATCAACGACGCATTCGGGAAGAACTATCCGCTTGATACGGAGGTGAGAAGGCTTCCTGAAAGATACGAGAAGAAGGTGTCAAAGCTGATCATGGACAGTTGCAGCATGATCGGAAATAATGCGTATTATCTGGAGGTTCAAAGCAACAAGGACGGGACGATGGCACTGCGGATGCTGGAGTATGACCTTGTGCTGGGAATTGCCAGCGTAAGGAAGGTGGCGGGGGAGTTTGTGGTTCCGCTTCCGAGATCATGCGTGATTTATTTAAGGCATAACGGGAACACGCCGGATTACGAACAGGCAAGTTTAGTGCTACCGGATGGGCAGACGGTGAAGTACCGAATCCCCACGGTGAAGGTGCAGGAGTATACGCTAGACGAGATATTCGAGAAGAAGCTGTACGCGTACTTGCCGTTTTACGTGATGCGGTATGAGCATAAGTTTTCAAAGTGGGAGAAGGACGAGAAACAACAGGAATTTTTGCAAGGAGAATGCAGGGAGGCGCTGACGAGGCTATCCAGGGAATTGGATGACAGCCCGGAGGAGTTCATGAACCTTCTCGAGGTCATGCGAAGGGTGGCGGATCACGTCATGAGAAAGCAGACTGCCTTACTGGAAAGGGTGGATGAGGTTA
>CADBSP010000090.1 GCA_902797405.1 uncultured Eubacteriales bacterium
GAGGTTTATTATGTCTAATTTATTGGAAGCTTTAATGATTTTATGTTTTGGACTTTCATGGCCTATGTCAGTTTATAAGGCTTATACGTCCAGGACAGCAAAGGGCAAAAGCCTGCAATTCGAATTATTGATTTTGATAGGATACATTTTTGGTATTGCCAGAAAGATTCTGCAATTACAAAACGGCGAGGGTTCAGGTTGGATTTTCTATATGGCTTTCGTCTTTTACATTTTTAATATAACCCTTATCACTATCGATATCATTTTATACTTCAGAAACTCCAGACTTGATAAAAAAGCCGGGCTATAGATTTCATGTCATTTTCGGCCGGCGCCATGGGTTTGAGTTCTTGGATACATACAGCGATATGGCACCATGGGTTTGAGTTCTTGGGTACATACAGCGATATGGCGCCACGGGTTTGAGTTCTTGGATACATACAGCGATATGGCGCCATTAATATGGTTTAGGCGCCATCAAATTGTTTCTTAATGTTAATTTGATTATATTATGATATAATACGAAAAGATGTGTTCTCACCGAGAAACGTAAAAAGCACGATATTTAGGCTTACATTTAATTGGAGGGGACTCCTTGAGTAATTCAGGCAACAAGGACGGCAAAAGAATAAATAAGTTTGGCCGCAGAAATGCTGCTTCGACAGTCAGAGATATGTTTGGCATCGTTGCAGTGATTTTGGTTGTTGCGATTCTATTCCTGTTTATAGCCCTAAACTTTTATTCCAATGACAGTACCACATCAATTGAAGATAGGTATCATGAGTTCAGCAAAGGATGGCGCTTACAGACTGAAAGCAGAGACGAGATTGTTGACCTGCCTACCTTTGTTAAAGTCGACGCAAATGAAAATGTACGCCTATCCAAAGAATTGCCCAGGCTGTCTCAATACTACGCAGTCGCAACCAGAAACTATCACCAGGTCTTGAATGTATATATCGATGAATCATCCATCTATCAATTCCCACCCGAAGGCAGTAATCTGAGAAGTTCGATAATAACCGATGACTGGAATCTGATTGAACTTGACGAGACCATGGCCGGGCAAACCTTTACGCTGGAACTGGTATCCGGTGATTTTGGCTTCTCCGGATATATCAAGCCCATTTATTTAGGCGAAGATAATGCTTTGATTTACTACCTGAGAGCCACTACAGCCGTCCCCTATGGTATGGCTGTAAGCGTAATCGTTTTGGGCGTAATTCTATTAGTCCTCGGTTTAATCTATGGAAAATACAACGATGACAGATGTCAAATAATCGCAGGTCTGATGCTTATCGCAATAGGTATTTGGGTTACAAATCGATCAAAGATGCCTCTGCTCCTCGTTGGAAGCAGCTACAAGTATTACCTATCGTATTTGGCTTTGATGCTAGAGGCCGTTTTGATTCTGCTATATGTCGCAGAGAAATTCAAGAACAAAAACCGCAAGCTTACCAATGGACTAATTATAGGTTTTTCAGTTTTCCTGGCTGCAATCGCAATATTGGTCTATGTCATCAATTTCCCTGTTTATCAAACAGTTCCCATTCCGTATGCCGCAATCTTCCTCGCCTCTGTTTACCTGATATACATGCTTTGGCAGGTCTCATACGGAAAAGGTTGCGCCAACCTGGCCCCGTTCACCATCAAAACCAACAGGATAGAACTAATTGCTACAGTGATTATGGTAGGTGGTGTTTGTATCGGAATCGGCAAAGACTTCGCGCTTGGAAACGATAGACTGTGGACGGATATTGGAGCGCTTCCAAAAATATCCCTCAACGCCTTTGCTGTCGGCCAGCTACTGGTTCATATCTATAAGAGTTATCACCATGTCGAGGAACGCGAAGAATTACAGGGTCAACTTCACGACAGTCAAATGGAATTGATGATGGGACAGATTCAGCCTCACTTCATCTTCAATACTTTGTCCTCCATTAGAACGCTGGTTAAGGTAGACCCGGATACGGCTTACAGCATGATTTACGATTTTTCCAATTATCTTAGAGCAAATGTTGATAACGTCACAAATCTGGACGGAATCAAATTTGCTTCTGAAGTCGAGCATATTACAAGTTACGTCAATATAGAAAAGGTTCGTTTCGGCGACAGACTACATGTAGAGTTCGATATTCGCTCCAGCGAATTCATGGTACCGCCTCTGTCCATTCAACCCTTAGTAGAGAATGCAATTAAACACGGGGTGATGAAAAATGTCAAGGGTGGAACCGTCTGGCTTAGGAGTTATGCAGAAGGCGACTACAATGTAGTAGAAGTCGAAGACAACGGTGTAGGCTTCACTCCGGAACGCCTGGCAGAAATAAGGCTATCATTAACCGATGATGATGGCTATGGCAATTCAGCCGAAAACGAATTTGTAAATCTGACCGGCAATGGTTCAGAGAACCATAAGTCGTCTGGCATGAGAAATATATACCTAAGACTACGGGAATTGAGCGACGCCGACTTCTTTATAGAGAGCGAAGAAGGCAAAGGAACCAAGGTAACCGTCAAATTCCCTGTTGTTGAAGAGGAATAATCAGCAATAATTAGTGATTGAAAAACATGAACCCTTAAGGTCCATGTTGTCGAAGATAAATAAATCAGTTATAATAATCGAAAAAAGAGAAACGCATGAGGGGGCAATCTTTTGCAGTTCTATATCATATTATTTTAATCTAACTTTATATTCGAATACTAAATCGCGGAGCTCAGCTGCTCGCTCAAACTGTAAATCTGCAGCGGCCTGACGCATTTCCGCCTCCAACTTAGCTACGTATTCTTTCAATTCACGAGACGACATTTCCAAAGGTTTCTTTCCGTGGTAATCGGCTTCATTTTCTGCTGCCTTGGTTGCCTCAATAACTTCGCGAACTCCTTTTTCAACACTCTTTGGTGTAATGCCGTGTTCTTTGTTATACGTGTCCTGAATATTCCTACGGCGCTCGGTTTCATCAATGGCCGCTTTCATCGCCTTGCTCACAAAGTCTGCGTACATTACGACCCTGCCCTTTACATTTCGAGCTGCACGTCCGATGGTTTGTATCAAAGAAGTCTCGGTCCTTAAGAACCCTTCCTTATCAGCATCCAGAATCGCCACCAATTCCACCTCTGGAATATCCAGTCCTTCCCTTAGCAGATTGATTCCAACCAAAACATCAAAGACTCCCATCCTAAGATCTCGGATTATCTCCAATCTTTCAAGAGTTTCCACATCCGAATGAAGATACTTCACCCTTAGTCCTGCCTTACCAAGGAAGTCTGTCAGGCTCTCCGCCATTTTCTTCGTAAGAGTTGTAACAAAGGCACGTCCGCCATCAGCAACGACTGAATTCAGTTCTCCAATTAAATCATCGATTTGATTCTTGGTCGGACGAACGGAAATCGGTGGATCCAGCAGTCCCGTGGGTCTAAGAACCTGCTCTGCTGTCACACCACCACTTTGCTCCTTTTCATATGACGCAGGTGTCGCAGAGCAAAACATCATCTGACCTACTACCTCTTCCCATTCCTCGAATTGAAGCGGCCTGTTATCCAGAGCCGATGGCAGACGAAAACCATAGTCCACCAGTGAAGTTTTTCTGGAAAGATTTCCGCGATACATCGCATGAAGCTGAGGCAGCATCACGTGCGACTCGTCAATAATGGTAATGAAGTCATCGGGAAAATAGTCTATCAATGTATAAGGCCTCTCACCGGGCTTAAGCCCACTGATATGCCTGGTATAATTTTCGATTCCCTTACACGTTCCAATTTCGCGGAGCATCTCCATATCGTAACGTGTCCTTTGCTCGATTCTCTGCGCTTCCAAGAGTTTGCCTCTGTCCTTAAACCATTGGATGCGCTCCTCCAATTCCTCTTCGATTCCCTTTATGGCTCTCTCCATGTTTTCCTTTGATGTAACGTAATGGGATGCAGGATATATCGCCACGTGATTTCTGATTCCAAGAATCTCCCCGGTCAAAGGATTCATTTCCTTTATGCTCTCTATCTCGTCACCGAATAGTTCCACGCGAACCGCATGATCCTCACCCGCGGGGAAAATGTCTATGATGTCTCCTCTAGCACGAAAGCTTCCCCGACCAAAGTCGATATCGTTTCTGGAATACTGTATGTCCACCAGTTTTCCAAGTATATCCCTGCGGCTCTTCTCCATGCCAGGACGAAGCGAAAGAACCTGTTCTTCGTAGTCAATCGGATTTCCTATTCCATAGATGCATGAAACGGAAGCAACAACAATTACGTCACGTCGCTCAGAAAGCGCAGCTGTCGCACTGTGTCGAAGCTTTTCAATTTCCGCATTTATGTCGCTGTCCTTCTCAATATATGTATCAGTGGAAGGCACATATGCTTCCGGTTGATAGTAATCGTAATAGGAAACAAAGTACTCTACGGAGTTCTCCGGGAAAAACTCCTTGAACTCACCGTGGAGCTGTGCTGCCAAGGTCTTGTTATGTGAGATAACCAGAGTCGGTCTGTTTAATCGCTCTATAACATTCGCCATGGTGAAGGTTTTGCCCGAGCCCGTAACGCCAAGCAAAGTAACGGCCTTCTGTCCATCCTCAAATGCCTCCACCAGCCTATCTATGGCCTGGGGTTGATCCCCGGTTGGTTTGTAATCTGAAATCAGTTTGAAATCCATACTTAAACCTAAGTCGTTTGTACTTTCTTTTACCCTATCTAATTGCTCCGAATTATGCTTTATTTCTCACATCGTTTCTGACTATATCTTCTAAGCTTTCACGACGAACAGCTACGTAGTCTTCATTACCTCCTCGTAGCATGACGATTGGCGGTCTGGGAAGCCTGTTGTAGTTTGACGCCATAGAGTAATTGTATGCACCGGTAGTGCAGACAGCCAGGATATCTCCTCGTTCCACGTTGGCTGGCAACTCAACGTTCTCCTGGATTATGTCTCCGCTCTCACAGCAGCGACCAACAACCGAACAAACGAAGGTTTCATCTGCGTTGGCTTCGTTGGTATCGCTGGCGGCATCACCAGAGTTAGAATCGCTAGCCGCATCAGCTGCATTAGCACCACTAGCCGCATCAGCTGCATTAGCACCACTAACCGCATCAGTTGCGTTTCCTCCTTTGCCCGCCAGAAGGCAAGTGTATTTGGATCCATAAAGAGCAAACCGCGGATTATCTGCCATACCACCATCCACGGAAACATAGTTCTTGTATCCGGGGATTCTCTTGACGCCACCCACCGTGTATAGCGTCATTCCAGCATCCGCCACTATGCTGCGACCCGGCTCCATGTGAATTGCCGGCCGTTCTATCCCCAGCCTCCGGCAAGTCATATTTATAACCTCGGCTACTTCTCCGATTTTTTCATTAACATCCAAATAAGGATCGTCCTCCACATATCTAACTCCATAGCCTCCGCCCAGGTTTAGTTCTCGCGTTTTGAAACCATGGGATCTTTCAATATGTGCTATGAATTCCAACATTATCTCAGCAGCCTGTTCAAACACATCCTCCGTGAATATTTGAGACCCAATATGACAGTGGAATCCCATCAATTCTATATGCGGCTGATCGAGCGCAAGCAAAGTTATCTCCTCAGCCTGCCCCGTGACAATTGCATTCCCAAACTTGGAGTCGACCTTTCCTGTAGCCACCGCTTCTAAAGTATGCGGATCTATCCCCGGGGTAATCCTGAGAAGAACCTTCTGCTTAAAGCTCTTGCACCCAGTAGCGACTTCTTTATTCTCAAATTCTGCGTTTTGCTCTGCACCCTCATCTGCAAGCCTTTTTTCATATGCAGCCGCCTCTCTTTCTATGGCCAATACCTCTTCCGCATTATCTGCAACAAAGCAACCAACACCGCTTTCTATTCCAAATCTAATATCGAAGTCGGTTTTGTTGTTCCCATGGAAATAGGCTCTGGATGCATCGTAGCCTGCCTGAAGCGCAGTGTAGAGTTCTCCGGATGACACCAAGTCGATGCCCATGTTTTCCTCGCTCATTATTTCATAGAGGCGAATGAAGGAACCTGCCTTGCTGGCATAGAGAGGATAGGAACCGGGACCAAAATGCTTTTCGAAAGCATCTTTATACACCCTGCAGTTCCTCCTTATTCTGTCTTCGTCCATCAAATAAAGCGGCGTGCCGTATTTCGCCGCCAATTCCACCGTATCCTGTCCTGCAAAAAACAGCTTTCTTTCAGACTGTTTACCATCAATAATAGCTTCTCTCATTTCAATGTTTTCACAAACCATACACTTCTCCATTTATAAATAACGCTGTCTATGCTTTCAATCCACGCATTCGAAATCTTTTTTCCAGCTTCTATTCTTCAGGCAACGCTTACTCTTTATCTGTCACAATCACGCCTTGTATATTCAGCAAAGCTTCCTTCATGTGCTCTGCGAATTCCAGACTTCCTCGTTCCGAAATATGCACTCCGTCAGAATCCAAATCAACCATCCACTTGGTTGTATCAATTGTTCTTAATC
>CADBSP010000091.1 GCA_902797405.1 uncultured Eubacteriales bacterium
AAAAATCAAAATTGCACAATTTGTATATCAAAGAAAGTATAAGCCCGTGGTATTCGCATAAGACCACAGTGGTAGAATTGTAGTATTGAGTTCTCTTTAGAGGATGAATTGTTCTACGGGAAGGTACAAGGGATACGGTCACTACTGTCATATGAGGGAAATACAGCGAAGGAGCGTCTTGCAGATTTTCGTGCCGTTGTCGATGATTATCTTATAGAATGCGAGGCGGAAGGAATTGAACCGGAAATAGCATACAAAGGCAGTTTCAATGTTAGATTTAAGAATAAGGAAAATCATAGACGTGCAGCAATATATGCTCTTACGCATCAACAAAGTCTTAATAGCTTTGTGGAAGAAGCGGTTGAAGAAAAACTAGCTAAGTATGAGGCAGATAAATAATATGCTTAGAAAGCATATAAAGTAAGATTTGGATTGGTAAATATGAGTATTAAGAGAGAAAAAACTGTGATGAAAATGTGAAAAAAATATTGACAAAAACATACCACGGGGGAGGTATGCTCATAAGACCACATGCAATTAATTTACTCTTTATTTGGAGAATAGGCACCTATATGATTGTAGAAGATTTCCAATCGTTTATTATGCCCAGGCGGATAGACATCAATATGGTCTATTAGTTCTCTGATAATCGGAATATCCAGCGATTCCAATTCGCTAATATCTGGGATTCTGTTAATCGTGCTGAGAAAGCTTTTCGCACCATCATCAACAGAAGTAATAGAATCCAATTCCTTTAAAAGAGTGGATATGGTTTTCTTTAGCTCCTTTTGTTCCCTCTCAAAACCATTAAGAAGCTTCACAAATCTCTCTTCAGAAATAATCCCTTTTACATGGTCCACATATAGATTCCTTATTACCAAATCTGTCTCGTCAATTCTATCACGTGCGTCGGTAATTGTTTTCTCTTTTTCCCTTAAGGACATGTCTTGTGAGGTCTTATGCTTCTCTTCGATTTCATTCAGGAATAGCTTCTTATGCTTCTTGACATAGGAGGTTGTTTCCTTTAGTTCTTCCAAAACAAGATTCTCCAGAAGAGCACCGCGAATTAGTTTTGCTTCCGGGCAAGAATTTTTACTCTTTCTGTAACCGGAACAAACGTAATAATCACGATCCCTTTGACCGTTACGCCTGCACAAATACATCTTGCTGCCGCAAAGCCCACATCTAACTATACCGGAAAAGAGACCCATATCGCCCAAGCGAGTGGGGCGTCTCTTGGTTTCGCTTCTCAGTTTTTGAACAGTATCAAAAATCTCTTGGCTTATTATCGCAGGATGTGAATTCTCAAATATTAACCATTCGCTTGGATCGGTTTTTATCTTCTTTTTAGTCTTATATGATTTCTGCTTATATCTAAAATTAACCTTATGACCTAGATATTCCAATCTCTCCAAAATTGAAATTACCATCCCTGCGTTCCAATTATATGGATTCTTTTGTTGCTTGTGATTGTGTGGAATCCCATTTTTCTTTTGATAGGCTGTGGGGGATAGGACCTGATTCTCCCTTAACCAATTTGCTATTTGTGTTGGTCCCAATCCCTCTATGCAAAGATGATAAATCTTCTGAACAATAGCTGCGGCCTCTTTATCTACAATCCAACTCTTGGGGTCTTCCGGATTCTTCTTAAAACCAAAAGGGGGATTGCTAGTTGTATAATCGCCGGATTTACCCTTGGACTGAAGTGTCGCGATAACTTTCTTGCTGGTATCCCGAGCATACATTTCATTGAATATATTTCTGATGGCAGCGAATTCATTATCACCCTTTGTGGAATCAACACCGTCATTAACTGCTATGAATCTGACATCATATTCCGGAAATATTACGTCTGTATACATACCAACCTGGAGATAATCTCTTCCAAGCCTGGACATATCTTTAACTATAACAGTGCTTATTTTTCCTGCTTTAATATCAGCCAGCATTCTTTGGAATCCAGGTCTATCAAAGTTGGTGCCTGTGTATCCGTCATCTTCGTCATAGTGAACTATATTAAGGTATCCATGGTCTCTCGCATATTGTTCCAGGATAATCCGCTGATTGATAATAGAGTTGCTGTCTCCATCTAATGCATCGTCTCTGGATAGCCTTTCATATAAGGCGGTAATACCTTCATCACTTTTTCTAGCTATTTCTCCTTTTCCTACATTTTTATAACCGTTTGCTAACAAATACTGCTTCGTTTTATTGCTAAGGGGACTGCATTCTACTTCTTCAAAAAGAAATCCCTTTGACATTATCGTCACCTCTTCTCTATTGGTCTTAAAGTATTATACCAATCAGTTAAGTATCGACACTTAATAGAAACTTAAAATGACAAATAATTAATACACGTGGTCAGAAAAAGAGGCAGCTCTCATTTGAGCTGCCTCCATATTCTTTTTTGTAGTTAATTCTAGACAAATTATCTGGACTTTATTCTCTTAGCTGCTACTAATGTAAGAGCTGCTGCGAGTCCGAGTACCATGAACGCTCCCATGTTCTCTGCATCGCCTGTCTTTGGAACATTAGTTGCCTTCTTTGTTGTGTCAGTCTTAGTAGTTGTCTGAGATGTGTTTGTTGATGACTTGTCATCTGTCTTATCACTAGGAGCTGGGTTTTCCTGTTCGCCAGGTGTAGGCTCAACCTGTTCTCCCGGTGTTGGCTCTACCTGTTCACCAGGTGTAGGCTCAACCTGTTCGCCAGGTGTTGGTTCTTCCTGTTCGCCAGGTTCTTCCGGCTGATCAGGGTTTTCAGGTGTTGGTGGTACTGGTTCAGGAGTTTCAGCTGTTACTGTTTCTGTGTGAACAAGTACACCATTCTCATAAACTTTTACTGTGTGTTCGCCGTCTGTAACCTCTACATTCAGTTTGCTTCCGCCAGCAAGCTCGTCATCAACATAGATGTTAATTAGACCTTCGCTGTCATAGCTTCCGCTAATGTGTCCATCAGCGTATGTGAACATAGGGGCCTCTGTTGTGGTGGCTTCATCAGCAAATACTGGAATTGCCATTACCATCATCAGGAGGACGGCAAGTATAATTGTACCAAATTTTTTCATCTCTTATACCTCCGTATTATCCCAATATCTTAATTATGCCTTTGCTCCAGCAATCTGGTTGAATTCACCCTTAGCATTGGCTTCGGCATCATCAGTAAGAGCAACCTGTACTTCATCAAGTGTTGCACCTCTCGGTGTTACTGCGCCAGCTACTTTGATGACCATGTCATCTCCGTCCATCTGAACTGGAGCCATTGCAGAGTATGCAAATGTGCTTCCATCAGATAGTGTGTATACCCATGTTACACGACCAAAGAGTTCGGAAACTACGATATCTTCATTTCCAGCTGTTCTGGATACAACTGCCTTGCCAGCTCCGTTTTCTATAGCTGCAACGTCGATAGCAAATTCATTTGCAATTGGTTCAACAACTTCTGGCTGTGCATTTGGATCTTCCTTAGTGATAAGTTCTTCAACCTTGCCGCATACTGAGCACTTACGCATATAGTATGCATATTCATTTTCTCCTGCACCGATTGCATAACGGAGAATCCACTGTGACCACTTATGTCCAGGAGCCGCAACCTTCTCAAGCTTATAAGCTTTTGGATCATCTGCATGTGTTGTGCCATCATCTGCAGTTGCACCATCTTCAGTGTGGTCGCAGATATAAACGATTACAGCATCTTCATCACAATTGATGATTACAGGGTTACCCTTTTCATCTACTTTGATGTTCTTGGATTCCTTATGATTAGGATCAACAATCTTCTTGTCAAATACATGGCTTACGATTGGCTTAACTGTTGTTTTCTCTTCGTGACCAGCAACCTTGCCATTGCATCCGGAGCAAACTTCAGTTACTCTCTGGTGATAGCAGTCGATAACTACAGCCTTTTTAACTGTCCACTGTGGATCAAGTGAAGGAATTGTTAGCTCTTGCTTTGATGCACAATCTGGGCAAAAACGCACTTTGTAGCCTTCAGCTTTGCAAGTCGCAGCTTTTTCTGTAATCCATCCATCCCAATTGTGCTTGAGCGGATTAACCCATATTGGATATGAATCACTGTCCGCGCCGCAAACTGTACATTCGAAATGAGCTGAACCTTCTTTTACACATGTCGGAAGGGAATCAAAGACTACACCATATTCATCATACAGGAAGTCC
>CADBSP010000092.1 GCA_902797405.1 uncultured Eubacteriales bacterium
CAGGACCAACGATAGAAGGATTGCGAAAATTCTTTTTTTCATTGCAAATTTCTCCTTTGCTCCGATATTCGATTGTATGTCCGGAAAGGATTATCCGGGTTTTCGGGGTATTGGCCTATCGGTGGTCCAATCCCCTATTTTCGGGGAAATAGTAGCATTTTAATCCACCATTGTCAAGAGATTTTTTATAGATTTTTTGTGATTGTTTTTACGGAATAATCCATGAAAAAATACCGAAAAAAGGACGAATCCCCAAAGGGAATCCGTCCTTGAAATTTCAACATTTTATCTTAGTAGCGTCAACAGGTGTTTTTACTAAGGTTCTTACTGTTGAATTACTGCTCGTTTAGCTGCTTTTCTTACTGATTTACGTTTACGTTGGTTGTTGGTGCCGGACCTGCAACTCCTGCTTCACCAAGCGCTGTAGGAATAGCCTTCATCAGTTCAAAGTAAACATCCCAGTAATTTGCGCTGTTACACCATGCACGAGCTGTATATGCGAGTCCTCCCGGAATACCTTCCAGTGGGGATGCGAATGGAGCAGGATCCTGTAATACCATAGGATTCTTTGCCATAGTGCTTTCAATGATTTGCTTTACTTCATTTACGTCACGTCCACCTGTGAGGTTGAATGTGAGGTCAACTCTTCTGGTTGACTCTGCGCTGAAGTTCTGAATATTTGAGTTCATGAGTGAGCCGTTAGGAATTGTGATTTCTTTGTTGTCCAAAGAATTAAGTACTGTGTAGAACATAGAGAGTTCCTTAACAACACCTTCGTCTCCGGCTGCAACAATATAGTCACCAACCTTGAAAGGTCTGAAAATCATAAGCATGATTCCGCCTGCCAGATTGGAGAGGGAGCCCTGCATTGCCATGCCAACTGCAACACCGCAGGATGCGAGTACTGCTACAACAGATGCCATTGGTACGCCTAGCACGCTTATGATGGATAGTACCAAAACTATATAGAGAACTACCTTAAGCAAATTACCTAAGAATGATTTTACTGTTGTGTCGAGCTTCTCGGTAGCCTTCATTCCCATTACCATTTTTATTACTTTTTTTACTACCATGGATCCGATAATCCAAATCAGTAGAGCCAGTATCAGTTTACTACCGGCAGCAGTTAATATCTCAATCCCCTTGTTCATGAATTCTGTCATTTTCTTTTCCTCCAAAAAATACGGGACGACCCTAAAAGAAGTCCCCCCTACAAAATAATAATTATGCTTTTTCTACGTTGCTTGTTTCTCTATTAATAGCCTGCTTACGGAAGGTTCCGATTCCCTCTATTACGAGGATTATAGCTAAAACTACCATTGCAACTGCAAATGCAAGCTGGAAATAATGTCCCCACATAGGGCCATCCAGTGTGCCTGCGCTGAGGCCTTTGACCTTATTCAATATGGTCATAATTAAGCTTGTAAGTGTGGCTATGAGCATGAATGCCATCGGCAAATAGAACATCTTATTGTTCTTACCGATGTCTCCTAACCATGCAGCCACGGCCATTAGAGCGATACCTGCGAGCAACTGATTTGCTGCTCCGAAAAGCGCCCAAATCTGGCTTAGAGATAATCCGCCCAGTGTACAGCCAACCACTACCATGAACGCTGTGCCAACGATCGGGTCAGCTAATACTCTTCTAATACCTGTCGCATCCTTATAGGTTTTTTCTCCTTCGTTCAGGAACAATTCACTTACCATGAATCGTCCAAGCCTGGTTCCGGTATCAAGTGAGGTTAGAGCAAATGCGGATACTGTAAGTGTCAGCAATGAATAAATACTCTTATAGATTGCGGAATCCTCTCTGCCGAACATGATACCTATGCCGCTTGCAAATGCCTCCGCCGGCGAACCAAATCCGCCTGCTATATACTTATCAAATACCATTCCTACGGCTATGAGGGAAATGACTCCCAAGGCTGACTCAACGAGCATGGCACCGTAACCGATTGGTTTAGCATGACTCTCGTTATCAAGCTGCTTGGATGACGTACCTGTTGATACCAAGGAATGAAATCCGGAGCACGCACCACATGCAACTGTGATGAAAAGAGTCGGGAATAGGTTTCCTATCTTCGATGACCAACCTGTGAACATCGGAATTTGAAATGGTGCTGTTCCCGCCAACGCCGAAAAAACGATGCCGATAATTGCAACGCCCATCATAGCATATAGCAAAAAGCTGGACAAATAGTCACGAGGCAGCAGCATGATCCACACGGGAATCAGCGATGCTACTGAAATGTATACACCTATTAGATATATCCATGTGGTTCTTCCGAAGGCAACACCGACATTCATTCCAATAATGATGGATACAACGATTCCGATGACCCCGATAATGATTGCCGGACCAGTCTCCATTCCAACCTTGTTTGTCAATAAGCCGTACATAATAGCAAGTACAATAAACAGTATGGAAACCATCGCTGTGGTCTGTTGACCGTTCGGATCCGTTGTCAAAACGCTCACACCGGAATCATCAGCAGTCATAAATGTTCCTGCCACAACATTGACAAATGAAGCAATAACCAAAACAAGCACCAAAAGAGCAAAGACAATAAAGAGTCTCTTGGTTCTTCTTCCCATACTGCCACCGATTACTTCGCCGATGGATTTGCCTCCGTGTCTTACGGATGCAAACAAGGTGCCAAAGTCATGTACTCCTCCAAAGAATATACCACCTATTACGCACCAAAGAAATACCGGCAGCCACCCAAAAACAGATGCCTGTACGGGTCCACTAATAGGACCTGCTCCTGCTATGGATGAGAAGTGGTGACCCATGAGAACCGACGGTGGTGCTGCGACATAGTCCACACCGTCTCCCTGCGTGATAGCAGGTGTTTCGCGGGAAGCATCAACACCCCACTGCTTAGCAAGCCAACTACCATAAGTTATATAGCCTATTACCAAAAGGATAATTGCGGCAATGATAATTAGTAATGCTGTAATATCTTCTCCTCCTTCTTCATTTATTTAATATATTAGTTATTTAATATATTAGTCACGGTCTTCCTAAGGCTGCTTCCTCGGCGGTTACTCAGGATGCTTCCCTTAGAAAGATCGCAGACCACTAATCTGAATGCGCTATAGCCATGGAAACCAAATTTATGGCTTACATGTCTGTTGGCATTTTTAATAATTCTTTCGCAATCTGAATCAACGTTTTCTGCCACGATTACCAGCGTGATATCCGAGCTTTTATGATTAGAATGAGGATGAGTCCTTCCTATACCGTCCGTCCAGGCCTTGTCTTCCAACTCATCATACAAAGCCTTCGTCAACCTATCCGTCTTATAGAAATAGACGTATTCATAATTCTCAACCTCAAAAATCCTGGCCCTCTTAGTCAACAAATATTGCTGGTCTATCCCGCGGTATACAGCCTCCACATGAAACGGTTTAATCGGATCTTCTGTGTTTACATCGTAATACCGATGGAACGAAGCCACAATTCTTTCCATCGCTGTGTGCTTATCCATAAATAGTTTTATTCATTATTTATTCACAGCCAACTATTAAATACTTGTTTATTTTAAAACATTTTATACTACTATTATGCTACTCACAATAAAAAAATCAATGTTTTTTTAAAAAACTGCAAATAATCCGGTTAATACTCTATCAAAATTACGAATAAATAATGAAAAAACATTAGGCGGAGAAAGGAAAAAAGGGCAAAGAAAGGAAAAACATAAGACGAAGAAATGAAAAAAAGGCAAAAAAAGGAAAACATAAGTCGAAGAAATTAAAAACAAAAAACAAAAGAGCAAGGTTATGATAAGCTCACTCTATGTGAACAGTAACCTAGAATAACTGTTATTCATAGATAGAGAAGCACAAATAACCCTGCTCGTTAGTTTA
This sequence comes from uncultured Eubacteriales bacterium, assembly GCA_902797405.1. Lineage (GTDB taxonomy): Bacteria > Bacillota > Clostridia > Peptostreptococcales > Anaerovoracaceae > Eubacterium_B. The sequence continues at coordinate 3,874 of CADBSP010000092.1, forward strand.
TTTTGATTGAGAATAACGAAATTAGTCTACTACAATAATCTCTGTTATTACAGGTTGATCGGCAGAAGGAATAGTTCCGTTATTATCCACAGGTCTGGCATCGCTTGCAATCTTATCTGCAACGTCCTGACCTTCTGTAACTACTCCAAATGCAGCATAGTTTCCGTCCAGGAATTCCGAATCGGCAACTGTGATGAAAAACTGTGAGCTGGCGCTGTCTGGATGCTGAGAACGGGCCATGGAGATAACACCTTTCTTATGGGAGATGTTATTCTGGACGCCATTTGAAGCGAATTCGCCCTTTATTGTCTGGTCAGATCCACCAAATCCGGTTCCTTCCGGATCTCCTCCCTGAATCATGAATCCGTCCATGATTCTGTGGAATGTAAGACCGTTGTAAAAACCGTCATTTGCCAGGTTGATAAAGTTCTCAACTGTGATAGGAGCAGTATCCCCATCCAGTTCCAATTTGATAGTACCATAATCCTTTACTACTAATTCTATGTGATGCATTCCATATCCTCCTTCTGCTTCACTATCACTATCTGCAGTAGCTTCTCCTGATGAATTGCTGCTACCGGAAGTACTGTTTCCCTCTGTGCTGGTTGCGCTGGTATTAGTGTTTTTATTCCCACACCCGGAAAGCATCAGCAAACCCACAACAAGTAAAACGCTAACTGCTACATTAATCAACTTTTTCATTCCAATCTCTTCCTTTATCAATCTCTTCGTCCTATTATTTATTACCAAGAGATCAATTATACCTTTTTATTATAATGTATACTGTTCCTCAATTGATTCTTTCATTACAATGTTTATTTTTCCGCGATTATTTCTTTCATTGCAATGCTTGTTGTTCCACGATTAAATCTTTCATTGCAACGCTTATTGTTCCGCGATTATTTCTTTCATTGCAATGCTTATTGTTCCTCGATTAATTATTCATTGCAATGCTTGTTGTTCCGCGATTAAATCTTTCATTGCAACGCTTATTGTTCCTCGATTAATTTTTCATTGCAATGCTTATTGTTCCTCGATTAATTTTTCATTGCAATGCTTATTGTTCCGCGATTATTTCTTTCAGTTTATCGACGGTAATATTATACTTGGTATTGCAGAAATGGCAAACTACTTCAACATCTTCACCATCATCTATCATTTCCTGAAGGTCGGCCTTTTTAATTGTTGCCAGCGCCTTTAGCATTCTGTCTTCGCTACAATTACAGCGGAAGCAAATTGGCATTCTGTACGCAGAGTTCCCCTCGTTCTCATCGGCATTTTGATCAGTGCTCTGAGACCTGGCATCCAAACCATCCTCGCTAAACTTTAGATCTAAATCGCCCAGAAGCATCTCCAGAATATCCTCAGGACTTTTCCCCTCTTCCATCAAAGCAGTGACCTGCGGCATCTCTGAAATTCGCTGCTCCAAGGTGCTTATAACTTCTTCCGTGGCGTCGGGCATGAGCTGAATCATGAATCCACCGGCATGCTTTACGCTAAGGTCAGTATCAACCATCACTCCCAAACCGACAGCAGAAGGAGTCTGTTCTGACATCGTATAATAATATGCGATATCGTCTCCGATTTCTCCGGTTTGGAGTTCTATCTGTCCCGAGTATGGTTCCTTCATTCCAAGGTCCATTATTATGGTAAGTGTCCCGGGTCCGATTGCTCCACCTACATCCAGTTTACCTTTGTACTTTGGTGCAATTTCCACCTGAGGAACCAGGGGATAGCCCTTTACCTCACCGTGACTGTTGGCGGTAACCGTCATGCCTTTTATTGGCCCGTCTGAACGGATCATCAAAGTAAGGAGGTCTTCCTCCCCCTTCATGGCACTTCCCATCATCGCTCCGGCAGCCAGGAGACGTCCCAGTGCCGCTGTAACCACAGGGCTTGTTTCATGACGGCGTCGGGCTTCTTCTACCGTATTTGTTGCATCAACCGCAAACGCCCTAATCATAAGACCAGCGGCGGTTGCTCTAATCAAATAATCACTCATAACCGTTTTAACCGTATTCCTATAATGCCCATTCAACAAGGGACGGCCCACTTAGGTGGACCGTCCGGTAAGTTTTAAAACTTTTTTTGATTCAATTATTTGACCGCTGTAATATGTGGGTTAACTCCTTCATACCAATAAAGGAAACCTTCCAAATCAACGGTATCACCTACGTTGAAGCCCTCTACGGCTTTATAAACATCGGTGTCCTTTCCGCAGAGATAGGACTCTACAGTGAATGTATATGTTTGCCCATCCTTGGATACATCGAAGTAAAGGTCGTCGCCCTGGGAACCGGAACCATCCCAGCTGTAAAGGAATGCTACTTCGTTTCCGTCAGCGTCCTTCTTTGGTTCGATAGTCATTCCTGTGAATGATACCTTCTTATTCTGATGGTCAATCAGTTCTTCCTTGGCAAGAAGCGCTGTTACATCTTCAGGTTCAGCAATCCAATTGCCTTCCAGAATTTCAAATGTCGCATCAACGATTTCAACTTCTCCGGACCATTCGGACTTATGTCCTGTAACTTTGATCTTCTGGCCTTCTACCAGCTTATCGTAGTCTTCCTGTGAACAAGCCATATTGTAGAGGAAGTATGCACCGTCAGCATCCTGTGTATAAACAGTAGCCTTGTCTTCCCACCAGGATTGCTTGGCCTGAACGAATGTCTCTACAGTAACTTCTGTATCCAAAGCTGCCGCAGCATAATCAGCATAGGACATTACGCCTTCACCCTTTGTCTGGACATCAGCATCGCCACCAGCAGTTCCGCCATTTTCAGCCTTCTTTCCGCATGCTGTCATTGCGAATACCAACATGATTGCCATAACAACTACCAAAACTCTTCTTACATTACTTCTCATTTTCTTTCTCCTCGGTCATTGACCATTTCTGCGAATCGAACACCCTCTTCGTTCAGACTCGCTTCACAACAACATGTATTATACCAAAAGTTTTTGAAAAATAAATGATTATTTTAAAGAATTATGCTTTTCTTTAAATTTCTTTATATTCTTCATAAAAAAGCCAAAAATCGCTTCTTTTTTCCAAGTGGTAAACCGTATGCTTTTTTCTTTGTTTTATCCACAATCCAATATGCTGCAATAAGCACCCATGCGATGGCCAGGCCTATCAGAAGAGCTTTTGCAGTGTTTGGTAGCGGTCCCAGGTCCTCGCTTTCGGATTTGCTCTGTTCCCCCAATTGATCCAATCTGTAGAGCGTCGACACATCCTGGAACAACTTATCCATGTAGGCTTCATCCACCGTCTCTCCCCTTCGGACGGATTTGGTTACATTTTCAATCATCTGCCCTGATGCATCTCTCAAACTGGTGGATCCGTTAAATACCGGCGTCACAAATGTGTTTTCCGTATTGTCTATCAAAATCTTAGTCGCCTCAATCTTGGTCTGATAATGCTCCTTATTGTCTATACCTGCATTATCCAAGTATTCCAGGTATGCGCTGTCCTCCTGAGCTTTTGTTGTAACCGGAACATATCCTTCTGTTTTAGCATATGCAATCTGCACATCGTTTGTGAGAAGGAACTGCATGAAAAGCCATGATGCCATCACCTCACCGGGATCCCTTTTATTGAATATGCAGACAGAGGGTCCCTGAGAAATCATCGTAGGATTTGCAGGGTCGAATTGAGGTACGGGATATGTAACCAAATCAAATTCGACTATCTTGGTTTCATGGATATCCTGCATCGGTGCATGCGACCCCATCCATGTTGCCCCCGCCGAAGAGTCTACGGCGAAAATGCATTGACCGGCATTAAGGAAATTTCCGGGATAGCTGGAGATCTTGAACGTTGAAAACGATTTAGTCTTACCGTGTTTGGATATCTCCATCAAAAGCTCGCGAGTTGTGTCGTTGAATATTTCAATCTCGCCGTTCTCAGTCGCATAACCAGCGTTTTTCTGGCGAAGCATTTGAATCATCATATTGTCCGTGGATTTATAAATGAATGGAATCAAAACCTTCTGACCGTTTAACAAGAAATTGTCATCCGTGTCCTTCGCCATCGCCTTCTCGGAAACCTCGAATATGAAGTCCCAGGTGATTACGTCCTCGGGTAACTCGTAACCAAGCTTCTCAACCATGTCCCGGTTCACGTAACATATTTCCGTTGAACGCATATACGGAAGTGCGTATTGGATACCGTTTATTCTGCATTCGTCCAAAAACTTTTTTACGACCTCGGTTTCATTCGGCCCGTCGAATTTCAATTCGGATCCTCCCAGACCATATTTCTCGTTATTAATAAGCTCATCCAACGGAACCACAACGTTTTGTCCCGTCATATACGTCGCAATATGATCCGGATAAGTTATGCAAACGTTTGGAGTTGTCGCAGTTGCAATATTTGTAATTACATCGTTATATATTTTTCCGTAGTCTGTATAGAAGCGAACCTTCACGGAAATGTTTGGATAGAGTTTTTCAAAATCCTCTATCGCCTTCTCGTATATCTTGGTTTGATTCTTATTGGTATCGTTTTTTGCCCAAAAGGTGATTTCGTAATTCTGACTTTCATCAAAGCTTTCAGGCGCGACAAACTCAGGCATGCCTCTGGAGCCGTGACAAGAGGAAGAAACGGCTGCAAGGATGAAAATCGATATAACCAGGACAAGCACTTTTGTTCTACGTTTTCTCATCATCCCTTGGTACCTCCTCTGGATACACCGGCCATTATCTTCTTATGGAAGATGAGGAAGAGGATGATAAGCGGAACGGAAATCACCACAACTGCAGCCATCATTGCGGGGATGTTCTCCCTGCCGAATCCGTTCTCTCGGATTTCCTGGATGCCGTTGGAAACCAGATAATAGGCCTCTTCATCAGTGATCAGGCGCGGCCATACATAGGCGTTCCAACACTCGATGACCTTCAGGATGCAAACGGTGATTAATGTGGGTCTGCAAATGGGAATCATGACCCGTGTTAGATATTTCAAATCCGACGTACCGTCAACCTTGGCGGCTCGGTACAGTTCATCGGGAACTTGCTCAAAGTTTTCCTTTAATAAATAGATATAGAAAACGGATGTTACCGACGGGAGAATAAGACCCATAAAGGTATTCCTTAATCCCCAATCCGTAATTGTCACGAAGTTTGTTATGATGACCAGTTCGTTTGGAATCATCATCAAAGATAAGAAGATGGTGAATACCAAGTGCTTCCCCTTGAACTCCAGCCTGGAAAGAGCAAAGGCCGCAAGTGTAATAACTATGAGCATCACGGCTGTTGTAACCACTGTGAAGATTAAAGTATTGGCAAAATACCTTCCCAGAGAAACAGTGGTGAATGCATCTATATAGTTCTGGAAGGTTGGCGATGTTGTATAGAGTTTCGGTATGTATTCGCCGTTGTACGAAGCATATGTTTTTACAGATGTAAGAAGCATCCAATAGAATGGAAAGAGCACGATAAACGCCCATATCCCCAGAAAGATATAGGTTAAGGTCTTTCTCACCTTTTGTCCGGTACGTATTCTATTGGCGTTCTTATCTAAACTATCCATATTTGAATCTCGATTTGAATCTATAGTTATCCAGTCGCTTATGTTGCAGTGCTTGCAGTGGTCACCATGGTTGCCAGCTCAGCCTTTTAACCCTAGGAATGTCGATTGCTACGAATAGTGTACATTCTTTCTGCTCACCAAAAGGTTTATCACAGTTATCGTTAAAACGATGGCGAATAGTATGAGCGCTGCAGCAGAAGCGTATGACGGATAGCCTCCGCTGTCTCCGTACAGCATATCGTATACGTACCCAACTATCGTATTCATTCCTGCTGCGTTTAGGTTGGTTCCAAAAATGGCGACCTCGTCGCTATAGGCCTTAAATGCCCCAATGAATCCGGTGATTATCAAATAGAAAACCATAGGTGAAATCATAGGTAGTGTAATCTTGGTGAATATTCTACCGGGCGGTGTTCCGTCAACCTTGGCAGCTTTGTAATAATCCGGATTTACAGATGCAAGCGCGCTCGTCAGGATGAGAATCTTAAAAGGCAAGACTATCCAAACTGTGTAAATGCACATGACCAAAATCTTTGCCCAATACGGTCCCTCTATAAAGTCGATGGAATTCCCGCCAAACGCGTTTATCAAAAGATTCATGAAGCCGTCGGAATATGGAGTTTTCTTAAACAATATCATGAAAACCAAACCTACCGCCAAAGTATTAGTGACGTAAGGCAGGAAGAAGATGGTCTGAAAAAGTTCTTTTAGTTTTTTGATTGAATTTAGGCCCAAAGAAATTAGAAGGGCCAAGCCCGTGGATACAGGTACAGTGATTATTACTATAATAAAAGTATTCTTGATTGCCTGAAGAAAATATGGATCCCTCAGCACGTAGCCATAATTGTATAGACCCGTCCCATTGAAAGTCTGGGACGCGGAATTGTAACCTTCCTCAAAGGAATACACAAGCACATCAAACAGAGGGTACACCATGAATAGGCCTAGGAAGATTATTGCAGGAATTAGATAGAGCCATCCCTTCAGATTATTCTTCTTCATGGCGCTCTCCTCTATTCAGAGTCAATTCGGATTCTTTGTCAAATAAATGCACCTTGGATGGTTTGAGCGAAAAACTGACTGTTTCCGCATATGGATCTACGTTGGTCTCACTATCGACGATTGCACGTATTTCCTCACCGTGAAATGCAGGGTGTGAACAGACTACGCTGCTATCCCTGCCCATGACCTGAACCGCGATTCGTTTGCAGGTCAGCGGCCCATTCTCGTCGGGAATGAATCCTTCGGGACGAACTCCAACATAGACATCGCCGTCAGGAAGCGCGCCTGCGTCTATGACCTGGCTGTCTCCGATAAACACCTTTCCTTCTTTGATGCTTCCATCAAAAACATTAATCGGCGGTGTTCCGAGGAACTTTGCCACGAAAAGGTTCTCAGGTTTGTCGTATACATCCTGGGGCCAGCCAATCTGCTGAACCTCGCCTTTGCTCATCACTACTATGAGGTCGGAGATGCTCATGGCTTCCTCCTGGTCATGTGTGACGAAGACTGTGGTGATTCTCGTTTCTCTCTGGATTCGGCGAATCTCTTCTCTGGTTTGGAGTCTCAGCCTGGCGTCCAAATTGGAAAGGGGTTCGTCCAAAAGAAGGACTCGTGGCCTTTTCACCAAAGCGCGAGCGATTGCAACTCTCTGCTGCTGTCCTCCGGATAACTCCGATGGCTTTCTCTCCATCAGTTCATCTATCTGAACCAGTCTGGCAGCTTCCTCAGCCTTTCGGTTCATCTCCTCTTTAGACATCTTTTGGTCACCCTTTAGATTCTGAAGAGGAAAGATGATATTATTCCTAACAGTAAGATGAGGATAAAGAGCGTAGCTTTGGAATACCATGCCGACACCTCTGCTTTCAGGCGGAAGTTCGGTTACATCATCATCTCCAAAGAAAATCTTTCCCTCCGTTGGATTCTCCAATCCGCAGATCATGTTAAGAGTGGTACTCTTTCCGCAGCCGGATGGACCAAGGAGTCCAACCAGCTTACCGTCCGGAATTTCAAATGTGAAATCATGGACAGCGACTACTTCCTCTTTTATCTTTTTA
>CADBSP010000093.1 GCA_902797405.1 uncultured Eubacteriales bacterium
ATACCTATCAACCAGAGTAAAGAATGTTATGATAATCAATGGCGACGGCACCGACATAGATATGCTGGAAGAGGAAAACCTGGATGACATGGATGCCTTCGTTACAGCAACAGGACTTGACGAGCAAAACTTGCTCTTGGCTGTAACAGCCAAACAAAGAGGCATAGAGGACGTCATATCCAAGGTCAGCAGAGAAGATTATCTGGCGCTTATTCAGAATATGGGAGTGGATATGGTACTTAATCCTCTGGATATTTCCGCAGCAGGCATCTTCAGCATAATACAGGGTAAGAAGAGAGTTATTTCATCCACCTTGGTCCAGGGACAGGCAGAGATAGTTGAAATTGTTGCAAGTGGCGGCATTTCGATGCTGAATAAAACTTTGATGGAACTGGAACTACCGAAGGGGCTTCTGGTTGCGGCAGTTTATAGAGATGGTGAAGTCATCATCCCCGATGGTAAAACCAAGATCGTGGAAAACGACAGGGTGATAATTTTCAGCCTGTTAACCGCCATACCAGATTTAGAGAAATTGCTTAAGAAGAAGTGATATGAAATCCGATCTGAACTATCATTCCGTCATAAGAATGATGGGGGTGCTGTTTTTAGTGTTAGGGATGGCATTTATTCCAACATTTGCAGTTGCCCTTTTGTACAGAGAATACTTAGAAGCCAAGATTTTCCTGGCGTGCCTGGTGCCCTGTTTTATAGCGGGGCTTGTTTTGATTAAGGCCTTTCCGCCGAAGGAGATAAAGACTCGACATAGAGATGTTTATCTGATTGTAACCCTTTGCTGGCTTATAAGTTCGGTGGTTGGGGCTATACCGCTTCTGGCTGCGGGGACTTTCAATAATCCAATAGATGCGTTCTTTGAAATGTGTTCTGGTTTCTCCACGACTGGAGCGACGGTCCTTTCCGACATAGAGGGGCAGACCAAATCAATATTGTTCTGGCGCTCTTTCACTCACTGGATGGGCGGAATGGGAATTATCGTCTTTATGGCTGCGCTACTTCCGTCCATGGGAATCGGCGTCCAAATGATTGCAGGTGCAGAGACTCCTGGGCCAACCATGACGAAGTTAAAGGCAAAATTCTCAGATACTGCCAAGGATCTTTATAAGCTTTATATAGCATTTACAATTGCAGAGGTTATCCTGCTTCTGATCGGCGGAGTGAACCTCTACGATTCATTGGTCCATACATTCGGAACCGTTGGAACCGGAGGTTTCTCCAATTACGGCGACAGCGTGGGGCATTTCCAGAGCCCCTACGTTCATTGGGTCATCATCGTCTTCATGCTTCTATGTGGCATCAATTTCAATCTGTATTTCCTGATTCCGAAAAAGAGGATCAAAGAATTCTTTGCCGACGAGGAGTTAAGATGGTACCTAGGTATAATCGGAATCGTTTCGGCGTTAATTGCCATCTGCCTTTTTGTTTATACATCCGGGGCATCTGTAGACGCGACAGGATTTGAGGGCACGTCGATTGAAGGTGCAGTTCTTCTTCCAACGGGAATTGAAAGAACGATTAGAGAAAGCGTTTTCCATGTGGTTTCGTTGATAACGACCACAGGCTACGCTATTTCCAATTACGATGTATGGCCTACCTTCTGCAGAATGCTCGTGATAATAATAACGATAAGCGGTGCTTGCTCATCTTCCACAGGAGGAGGAGTGAAGGTGGTAAGACTGATGACCGCAGTCAAGTTTGTAAGGAGAGGGTTTCGTCAAAAACTCCATCCCAACAGAGTGGTAAACTTAACCATAAACAAAAAACCGATACAGCAGCAGGTAGCTACGGATATCGTGTATTTCATTTTCTTATATGTACTCATTCTGTTCCTTGGAACTTTTATTATTTCATTTGATGGATTCGATCTAACGACCAATTTCACGGCGGCGCTGACCTGCCTTAGCAATGTGGGGCCGGGACTTAATGTGGTCGGTCCTGCCATGAATTTCACTGAGTTTTCAGATTTATCAACCTTTGTTCTGGCGATTTTGATGATTGCAGGAAGGCTGGAACTCTTCACCTTTGTCATGCTGTTCTCGCCTCGTTTCTGGAACAGCAATAGGGTTTAGGAGGTGATGAGATGAAACTTCCAACATCCAGATTCAATGGAAAACTGATAATAAATACCATGGCTATAATTCTCCTAATAGAGGCAATAGCCATGATTCCATCTGTAGTGATCGCCCTTATTGATCAGGAGAAGGACATCGCTATTTCTATAGGTATGGCTGCAGCGATACTTTTGGGGCTATCCTTTGCCGGAAAGGCAGCGGTAGGTAATCATCATACGAAGGTTAAACTAGAGGAAAGCTATTTCATTGTTTTGACTCTTTGGATAACGGCGATTGTGGGAGGGATGCTTCCGTATATTTTGGTTGGCAGGGATTATGGACTAGTGAATTCGTTCTTCGAATCTGCTGCGAACTGGACGACTACCAATGCCTGGGTTGTGGATGTAAATGCTTTGCCTAGGGCTTTGGTCTTCTGGAAGGCAATTTCCAGCTGGCTTGGAGGAATGGGAATCATTCTTCTGACTATCGTTGTATTCTCCGCATTGGGCGTAGGCGGTCAAAAGCTTGCTGGCGCAGAGATAACCGGTCCGGAGCTGGAGAAGCATACAGCCAAGATGTCAGATACCGCCAAGCTACTTTATATCTTATACGGTGCGGGGACTTTGATAGAAGTAGTGCTACTTAAACTGGCAGGTTTACCATGGTTTGAAGCTTTGATAAATACCATGTCGACAATAAGTACCGCGGGAACCATCGATTACCACGGGGTTCTGTCACATCATTTCACGCCTTTAATCAAAATAATTATCGCAATTTTTTCCATCCTGGCGTCTCTTAACTTTGCAATATACATCAAGATTATTAGAAGGAAGACTAAGGAAGCGCTCATGGATTTTGAGATGCATCTCTTTGTAGGGCTGATAGTTGTTTCAACTGTCTTGGTTGGATTAATTCTATTCATCAAGGGTTACTACAATAATCCGATAAACGCATTCGTTAATGCTCTTACCGGGGTGGTTTCTTTCTCCTGCACTACAGGATTCACCTTGGAGAGGGTGGAAATGTGGCCTTCCGCCTGCAAGTTCATTTTTGTGGTCTTGATGATGGTTGGCGGTTGCAGTACTTCAACCGCAGGAGGTATAAAAGTTATACGTTTGGGCGTTTTGGTAAAGCTTATTAACAGAGGGGTTTACAAAAGGATTCACCCACGTGCAGTGAAGCCTGTCATGATTGGGGACGTGCCTGTGTCCGCAGCAAATGCGTCTTCCATCTCAACCTTCATGCTTCTCTTCATGGGAGTATATCTTTTCTCCGCTTTAGTGTTGTCTCTAGAGAATCTAGACATGGAAACCACTCTGACAGCACCTATAGCTCTCTTCTCAAATTGCGGAATGGGATTTAGTCAGGTAAGCAATGCAAACTTCGCCATTTTCTCAGCGCCTGGAAGAATCTACTGCGCTCTTTTAATGATATTTGGAAGGCTGGAGATGTACGCTCTCCTTATTGTATTCTCACGTTCCTTTTGGAATCCGGATAAAGCATAATTCCTTCCCGGAAATCTACGCACAATTACTTCCTGGAAATCTACGCACAATTACTTCCTGGAAATCTTAAAACTCTTCCAAAAAAGAGGTTTTTATTGTATAATATTTAGGGTTTTTTTACAAAAACTTCAAATATTCTATATGAGTATGGCATAAGATGTTCTTAATAAGATTCGTTTAATTAAGATTTGTTTCATTGTAAGAAGTGTTTGTTTAAGATGTGTCTTAATTTAAACTTCTGGTTAAGAAATGATTCATAAAGAAAATCCATTAGATATTAGACATTAGATATAAATCCAAGGTAACTTGATGGTATTGTTGAGCACATAAGGTTAAATGTAATTACGAGGTGTTAGGCATGAGAAAACTTATTACAATCAGTAGAGAATATGGAAGTGGTGGAAGACTTATCGGTGCCATGGTTGCGGAAAAGATGGGTATTCCATTTTACGATAAAGAGATAATCGATATGGCTGTGGAGCATAGCGGTCTATCCAGAGATATAATTGAGACTGCGGAGTTAAGAGCCAAGAACAGCATTTCGTACAGTCTGTCCTCTGCCATGACAGTAGGGGAAGGCTTTAGAACTGAACCTATTTCTATTAACGAGAAACTATACATGGCGCAGTCTGAGGTCATTAGGCAAATCGGTGAGACTAACGAGGGCGTAATAATTGGAAGGTGCGCGGACTACGTACTTAGAGATCTCTACGGTGTAACGAACATCTTCATTTGCGCTGAAATCGAGGACAGAATAGAAAGGTGTATCAATTCCTACGGTGACGATCCTAAAACCGTTGAGAAAAAAATAAAGGATTACGATAAGGCCAGAGCCAATTACTATAACTATCATACATCTCGCAAATGGGGACATTACATGAACTACAATCTCGCAATTAACTCCAGTTATATAGACGACGAAAAGGCAGCAGACCTGATTGTGGATTTCATGAACATAAGGATCTATAAGGATTAATGAAACATATGGCCTGAAATAATTGAAAAAACCGAAACTGAAATATGGTTTTGAGAACATGAATAATATGGTGCAACGCGGGTTATAAAACAAGAATAAGGTGTATTGAGTTAGTAGAGTATAAAAAGGGGAACTGAAATGAGTAAAAAAAGAAAAGATTTGGATCCGGCAATTCTGGAAGCTATTGCGAATGACAAGAGCATGGGTGCAGCCATAAAGGTTGCGTTGGCCGTGATTGGAATCGGTGTCGCTGCCGGGGCGACCCTGGTAGTTGGTATGGATCAGATAATGAAGAGAATCTTTGTTAGCGATTCATGGCCGGATAAAGAATGGTCCAACAACGAATGGGCTCAGGAAGAATTGGAATAATAATTAATTCGAATGGCGCATTCGAATGAAGGAGTATGTTTTGATAGAAAATATTAAGCCGGAAGAAATTGAGAAAAGAAGTTTTGAAATTATAAAAAGCGAGCTTTCGGAAAGGGGCATTTCTTTGGATGAGAGATATGCCCATATTATCAGCAGATGTATACATACATCCGCTGATTTTGATTATTCCGAAAGCCTTTATTTCTCAGATGGTGTGGTGGAAAGAATTGAAAAGGCGATTCAGGATGGATGTGTCATCATAACCGACACTAAGATGGCACAGGCAGGAATCAACAAAAGCAAATTAGACGGCTTCGGAACCGGAACAATGTGCTTTATAAGCGCGGAGGACGTTGCCAGAGACGCGAAGGAAAGAGGCCTGACTCGTTCGTATGTCGCCATGGAAAAGGCCAAACTCTTGGAACGTCCGGTAATCTTCGCGATTGGAAATGCGCCGACAGCACTCCTTTCCATAATGCGTATGGTTGAAGAAGACGGGCTGGATCCGGTAGCTGTAATAGGAGTCCCGGTTGGCTTCGTGAACGTAGTAGAGAGCAAGGAAATGCTGATAAGCTCAGGTATCCCCTGCATAGTAAACAAAGGTCGAAAAGGTGGAAGCAATATTGCAGCATGCATAGTTAATGCAATACAGTACAAATTGTGATATACTGAAGGTTGTTGTATTTGACAGCGTTCAGATGCAATTAATAAATAATTCCCGAAACTCATTCGTTCCGGGAAGAGAAAGGAACCCTAAGGAAACTAAAATGAGCAAAGAAAAAGGAACGTATTACATCACAACACCAATTTATTATCCCAGCTCCAATCTTCATATTGGACACACTTATTGCACGGTCATGACCGACGCAATGGCCAGATTCAAGAGACTCTCCGGATATGATGTGCACTTTTTGACAGGAACCGACGAGCACGGACAGAAAATCCAGAAGAAGGCCGACGAGGCAGGCGTCACACCGCAGCAGTTTGTTGATGATGTTGTTGAAGGAATAAAGGAACTCTGGGCCAAGATGGAAATCTCTTACGATGATTTCATTAGAACCACAGAGCCTAGACATATAAAGAGAGTACAGGAAATCTTTAAGAAGATGTACGAAAAGGGCGACATTTACAAGTCTGTCTACGAAGGGCTATATTGTACAGACTGTGAAGCCTTCTGGACAGAGAGTCAGTTGGAGGATGGTAAATGTCCCGACTGCGGACGCCCGGTAGAAAAAGCACAGGAGGAAGCATATTTCTTCAGACTTTCAGAATATGGTGACAAGCTCCTTAACCTATACGATGAACGTCCCGAATTTCTCCAACCCGATACCAGAAGAAATGAAATGAAGGCTTTCATCAATCAGGGCTTGGAAGACTTATGTATCTCCAGAACCAGCTTTGATTGGGGAATCCCGGTGCCAATAGATGAGAAACACGTAATCTATGTCTGGTTGGATGCGCTCTCAAACTACATCACTGCTCTCGGTTATCCCGACGACCCTGAACTCTATGAAAAATATTGGCCTGCAGACGTTCATCTGGTCGGAAAGGAAATCGTAAGATTCCACAGTATCATTTGGCCTGCAATGCTGATGTCAATTGATGAACCTCTCCCGAAGCAGGTTCTGGGACATGGATGGCTCCTGATAGATGGAGGCAAAATGAGTAAGTCCAAGGGCAACGTCGTTGACCCGGTGGTTTTAATTGATAGATACGGAATCGATGCGCTGAAGTTCTTCCTGCTTAGGGAATACACCTTTGGGCAGGACGGCGTATTTACAAATGAAGTCATGCTAAAGAGAATGAACTTCGATTTGGCTAATGACCTCGGTAACCTCGTTTCCAGAACAGTATCCATGATAGAAAAGTATTGTAATGGCGTAATTCCAAAGTCATTTACAGAGGATGACATAGATAGGGAACTAAAGGAAATCGCTGTTTCCGCCGCGTCAAAGGTTGAAACCCAGATGGATAAATTCGCTTTCAATATGGCATTGGAGGAGATCTGGATATTGGTTCGCCGTGCCAATAAATATGTTGACGAGAAGGAACCTTGGGTTTTGGCAAAGGACGATGCCAGAAGGGACGAGCTGGAAACATGCATGCATAATCTGGCTGAATGCCTGAGAATAATTGCGATTCTCATCTATCCGTTCATGCACACGACCACGGATAAAATCTGGGAACAGATTGGAGTAACCGACGAAGTACGCTGGGAGGATGCCAGTATCTTCGATATCCTGGACGGACAGCACGTAAACAAAGGTCCGGTGCTCTTCCCACGTCTTGACATCGAGAAAGAATTGGAAGCGCTGGAAGCATTGCAGAAAAAGTAGTTATTAAAGCACATATACTACATTACCCTGGGACCGCTCCCGCTCAAGCGTCGCACCAGCGGTTCTAAGCTCTGTCTTCGCTATTCGTTATTCGCAGATATCTTCCATAGCCTCGCTTGTTCGATAATTGATTTTCAATCATTATCGAACACTCTCGGCTATGAACGCAAGCGTTCCTATCTGCTCATAACTCATACCGCTCGCCAATCGCTAAGAACCGGGGCTCCTTAAGACCCAGGGCTAATGTGTATATGTGCTTTCGATAGATTATTTCGGAGATACTATGTTATTTGACTCGCATGCACATTTAAATGAGAGACGCTTTTCTGAGGAAGAGCGTCGGGCAATTGCCGAAAGGATAAGCGAGAGCGACATCCTGAGTTTTGTTGCTGACATCGGCTTCGATTATCCTTCGTCGGTTCAGGCAGCAAAGGATGCAGCCGACTATCCTTGGTGCGTGGCCGCGGTCGGAGTCCATCCGCATGACGCCAGGACGGTGACAGAGGATTTGCTTTCCGAAATACGGAAGCTGGCCTCCGGAACCAGGGTACAGGCCATCGGAGAAATCGGTTTGGACTATTACTATATGCATTCCGAGAAAGTGGACCAAAGATACTGGTTCAAACGACAGATACAGCTGGCGAACGAACTAAAGATGCCGATAGTTATTCACAGTAGGGAAGCGGATCAGGAAGTTATGGACATCCTTATTGAAGAAGGTGCATTTAGTGACGAGAGAAAGAGCTGGTTTCCTATGCGCCCAGGAGCAAGGGGAGAAATGGTTCCCGATGCGAGGGTTGACCTTCATTGTTTCTCAGGTAGCGCAGAGCTGGGAAGAGAGTATGTGAAACTCGGCGCAACACTAGGAATCTGTGGGCCGCTAACATATAAGAATAATAAGAAGACTGTCAGAGTTGTTGAAGAAGTCCCGATAGAGTATTTGATGGTGGAAACGGATATGCCGTATTTGACGCCGGAACCATTCAGGGGAAAACCCAATAGACCATGGTATGTTGAATACACTGTGAGGAAGCTGGCAGAGATAAAGGGAATTGATTTTGAAGAAGCAGGTAAAACAACTTGCGAAAATGCAGTGAGGTTTTACGGATTATAATATTAGTTATTGGAGACAAAGGATGGGAACGATTAGATTTGCTATAGCTTTGGCCTTAGCCAAGTTGGCAATCCTGGTGCTAAAGATTACACCCTTTGGGGGAACAGACTTTCCGGGAGGACTGGCTTTAAAGATATGCCCGGATTTTCTGGAGAGAATTGAAAAGCCTGCTAAGATTGTAGGTATCACAGGAACCAACGGTAAGACAACAGTATCAAACCTGATTAGCGATTGCTTAAGGGCCATGGACATTCAGGTTTTGAACAATGGTGCGGGATCAAATATTGAGTCCGGAATTGCGACCTGCCTTATACAGGGGGTGAGTCTGTTTGGAAGAGAAAAATATGGAACCGCTGTGTTGGAGATAGATGAAAGGGCATCCAGGGTCATCTTCCCCTGGGTTGAGCCGGACGTGCTATTAGTTACAAACCTGACTAGAGATTCCATAATGAGAAACGGACATCCAGAATACATCCAGCAGGTTCTAACTCACTATATGCCATCCAAGACAAAACTCGTATTAAACGCTGACGACCTGATTGCTAGCGGAGTTGCTCCGAGTAATCCCAGAAAGTATTTTGGTATAGCGGGAATGCCTGGAGACAGGAAGGTAAATACCAACCTAATCGACGATTATCCGATTTGTCCTCTTTGCCATAAGAGGTTAGCTTACGAATACAATAGATATAGCAATATCGGCAAGGCTTATTGTCCTGTATGCGGATTCAGATCCCCCGGATATGACTATACAGGAGAGGTGTTCGTGGATTCCACGGGAGAATCCGGAAGACCCAGGGGAAAATACATGAGGATAAGCACTGACACCAGAAGCGAAGAGTTCCCTTTGCTGCATGATAGTGTTTTCAACATGTATAACCAGGTGGCTGCAGTTGTGACGCTTTTGGAAATGGGAATGAGAATGGTGGATATAAAGACCGCCATGGCCAGACAGACAATTGTAAAGAGTAGATACGATTCCATTAGAATTGGATCCATAACAATCACAACACTTCTTTGCAAGAACAAAAATGCATATGCCACATCCCGAGTATTCGAATATATTTCCAAGCAGCCGGGCGACAAGGAAATCATGCTTCTAAACAATACTTTGGAAGACGCCAAGACGTGGTCGGAAAACACTTGTTGGCATTTTGATTGTGACTTTGAATTGTTGTGCGATGACAGAATAAAGAGAGTGGTTGTTTTCGGCGACAGGGCGTTGGATTTGAGATTCAGAATGATTTTGGCAGGAGTTCCGGACAACAGAATCGTATGCGTTGACGACTATAAGGATGCACCTGCCGCACTCCAATATTTTGATCATGATAATATCTACGTGCTTTATGGAACCGATCCGATGAAGGTAGGAAAAGAAGCTACTGATTTGGCGGTGGAATTGGCGCAGGAAAGACAGGAAAGAATGGAAGGAGGACGTCGTCATGAAGATAGAGCTTCTTTATCCTGAGATAGCTTGCCTCTACGGTGAACTCTTTAATATAGAATACCTCAGAAGATCCGTGTCCGACTGCGGAATCGCGGCAACGTCACTAGGAGAAAGACCCAGGTTCCTGGACGATGATACGATTGATTTAGTTTATATGGGCACCATGACCGAAAGATCCCAACTCCTGGTTGTTGACGAGCTTCAGCCGCTCAGACAGGAGATTTGGGATGCCATTAACAGAGGCCAAAGGTTTCTCATCACAGGAAATGCCTTGGAGATTTTCGGAAACAGCATAGTGGAAAAGAGCGATATGGTTATTTCGGAAATAGGAGGCGAAGGTTACGACTGCCTGGGGATATTTGATTTCAATGTGACCAGAGACATGCTTCACAGATTTAATTCCTTGTTCGTCGGAGCATATATGCTTACCGAGAGGGATGCTATAGAAATCGTAGGCTATCAAAGTCAATTCGGCCGTGCATCATATGGTCCCAATGCTCCGGATCCTCTTTTCAGAGTGGTTAGGGGACCGAGTTTCGGAAATGGGTATATGAAGGAAGGTATTAGATATAAGAATTTCATGGGAACATATACTATCGGACCACTGCTTCCTCTAAACCCGGCATTCATGGTTAGACTATGTTGGGAGATGGGCTATGCTGGAGTGGTACCGGCCAACATGGATGCAGCCATGGATGCATATAGAAAGAGACTATACGAGTACAGCGAGCCGGACAGGAACCTTGAATATTAAAGAACAAGCAACATCGTATTAAACAATTTTCAACTTGTATAATAAAGACTAATCAACTTAGTGTTAAGGAACAATCGAGGTATTAACTAGAAATAATCAGCATAGAATAATGTATAAGTGTTTATAAAGGATTAACAATACTGATAAAACACCAATATGAAAAGTAATATGCCAGTTAAAAACCAGATTAAAGAAACCATTCTGAAGAACGATATGCTTACAGACGTTAGGCGTGTAATCCTTGGATTCTCCGGGGGACCGGACTCCATGTGCCTTTTGAACGCTCTTCTGGATTTAGTTGATGGTGGAGAGTATTCGTTCGACATATATCCCGTGCATATAAACCATGGCATCAGAAAAGATGTTTGTGATGAAGAACAAAGGTTTTGCGAAGCATATGCCAGGGAAAGAGGGCTTGTATGTAGGTCCTTCGTGTATGACTGTGAGGCAAAGGCTAAAGAATGGGGAATATCAACGGAGGAAGCCGGTCGTAAATTAAGATATGACTCTTTCGGTGAAGTTGCGAGAGACCTCGGAGAGAGAACTGTTGTAGCAGTTGCTCAGAATGCGGACGACCAAGTGGAGACCGTCCTCATGAGAATACTAAGAGGAACCGGCGTTTCAGGTTTAGGCGGAATCCCATATATCAGGGACGATGAAAGAGGATATAGAATTATAAGACCGCTCCTGGATGTGAAGAGGAAGGATGTTCTTCAGTATTGCAAACTTCGCAAATTATCGCCCAGAATGGATCAGACCAATGAAGAACCAATCTACCGAAGAAACAAGATAAGACTTCATCTGATTCCTTATCTGGAGAGAAACTATAATCCAAATGTCAAGGAAGCGATTCTAAGACTGGCCGAATCAGCCAGAGAAGATAGCGGATATATTGATTTGGATTCCGAAAATATTTTAAAGAACATTAAAATGAGCGAGTTTGAGGAAACCCCGGATTATTGCTGGGAGTTCTTTGTTGAAAATGAGGCATTAAGGGAGCTTCCCGAAGCCATAAGAATAAGGGCTATAGCCATGATTCTGGAAGAGGCGGGACTTTCGGAAGACGTGGGTTATGATCACTATAAGGCCATAGATAAAATAATTCAGGGAGATAATCCTTCCGCCAGCACTGATTTGCCCAGAACCTTTTATGTCAGAAGGGAATATGAAAAGCTATACATCGGCTATGTCAACACGGCTGAACTTAGCCTGAGCGGTGAAGACAAATCCAGTAATACCAGAATAGAATTAAGAATGAAAAAGCTGAGGCTCCATGACCTGGACAGATTCCTGACAGAGCAGGATTTAGGGCCGGGGGACTATGCTGCCTATGACGAGGAAAAGCTGATTGATACCTATGGCATCGGTGGAAGCGGATTTCTGGAGATAAGAGAAAAGCGCCCGGGAGACGTGATGCGCTTAAACGTTGGAACCAAGAAGGTTCAGGATATCTTAGTAGATGCGAAGATTCCAATGAAGGAAAGAGATTTGGCGACGGTTGTTGCCATCGGAAACGACGTGCTCTGGCTCCTTCCGTACGGAGGAATGAACAGAAGATGGAGTAGTGAATTTAGAATCGACCAGGAAACACAACTTGTCGTTGTTTTCTATATACCCCACGAATAAGAATCGGGTTGCCAAACCTGCTATTTTATAAAAAAACAAATAAAAAACAAATAGCAAACAAGAAGACAAAATATAATAAAAATAAAAGTTTCAAATCAGGAGGATTATAAGTTTTGAAAAAATTCGCTAGAAGTATAGGAATCTATATTCTAATCTTCATAATTGTAGCCTTCTTTGCTGTACTTTTTAGGAACAGTCAGGGCACGGAAATTAAGAAAGTCAAATTCTCTACCTTTACCGAATACTTAAAGGAGGAGAAGATTTCTGAAATAAACATCACCAATACCAAGATGACTGGTCTCCTAAAAACCAGCACGGATGAGCAAAAGAAATATGTATATACCTATGCTCCGTACATAACAGAGATCAGCTATTTGGAGCAGACATACATCTACCCACAGATGGAAGAGGGGAAGCTAAAAATGGAAACAGATGACCCGAGTTCGGCGGCATCGGTTCTCTTTAACTTGCTTCCGAGCGCGATTATGATCATCGCCCTTCTATTCCTGTTCTATGTGATGATGAATCAGGGAGGCCAAGGAAAAGCCTTTTCCTTTGGGAAGAGCAAGGCCAGGCTGTATAAAGGAGAGGGCAGAAAGATTACCTTTGCCGACATAGCAGGGCTAAAGGAGGAGAAAGAGGAACTGCAGGAAATCGTCGACTTCCTACAGGATCCCAGAAAATATCAGGAGGTTGGAGCCAGAATTCCTAAGGGGATTCTCCTGGTCGGCCCTCCGGGAACAGGTAAGACCTATGTTTCTAGAGCCACAGCCGGCGAAGCCGGAGTTCCATTCTTTACGATAAGCGGTTCCGACTTTGTCGAAATGTTCGTAGGCGTAGGTGCATCCCGTGTTCGTGACCTATTCGATCAGGCAAAGAAGAATGCGCCTTGTATCGTGTTCATAGACGAAATTGACGCCGTTGGACGTAAACGTGGTGCAGGCTTAGGCGGCGGTAATGATGAAAGAGAGCAGACACTCAACCAGCTTCTGGTCGAGATGGATGGATTCGGAGAAAACTCCGGAATAATCATTTTGGCTGCAACCAATAGACCTGACGTTTTGGATCCGGCTCTCCTTAGACCGGGGCGCTTCGATAGACAAATCGTTATAGGAATTCCGGACATTAAGGGCCGCGAGGAGATTATCAAAGTCCACTCCAAGAACAAGCCTCTTGCTGAGGAAGTTTCACCAAAGG
This sequence comes from uncultured Eubacteriales bacterium, assembly GCA_902797405.1. GTDB lineage: Bacteria > Bacillota > Clostridia > Peptostreptococcales > Anaerovoracaceae > Eubacterium_B. The sequence goes on from CADBSP010000093.1 coordinate 13,388, forward strand.
TTATCGCCAGACGTACACCTGGATTCACTCCTGCCGATCTGGAAAACCTGCTTAACGAGGCTGCCCTCATTACAGCCAGACGTAACGGCAGAAAGATTAGAATGGCAGAAATAGAAGAGGCCACAACTAAGGTTATCGCTGGTCCTGCCAAGAAGAGTCGTGTAATAAGCGAAGAAGAAAGAAAACTCACTGCCTACCACGAAGCGGGCCACGCAGTCGTAATGAGAAGTCTTCCGGGATCTGACCCCGTACACCAAATTACTATTATCCCGAGGGGATCTGCCGGTGGATTCACCATGCAGCTTCCTGAAAAGGATAGAGCGTATGATACTAAGACCGGAATGATAAACGCTATCAAACACCTTATGGGTGGTCGTGTGGCTGAACTCCTCACGTTGGACGATATCAGTACAGGCGCCAGCAACGATATTCAGAGAGCAACGGATATTGCCAGAGAGATGGTTACACGTTACGGATTCTCAGAAGCAATAGGCCCAATCAACTACGCAAGTTCAGAGGAAGTATTCCTTGGCAATGACTTCTCCAGCAAGAAATCCTATTCTGAAGAGGTCGCGGGAGAGATAGATAAGGAAGTAAAGAGAATCATTGATGAGGCCTTTGAAGAAACAAAGAGAATCATCAGCGAGAATATGGATAAATTGGAAACAGTGGCTCAGGCGCTTCTGGCAGTTGAAACTCTGGACGGAGATCAGTTCGAAGCCTTATATACAGGTGAAAAGACCGCAGAGGATATTGCCAGAGAGGTAAATGAAAAGGAAGCAGAAATCAATCGAGTAAATGCGGAAGAAGCTGCTGAGTCAGAGAAGCGCAGGAAGGAAGAATTGGAAAGGGAGAGACTTCAGGCTGAGCAAAATCAGGGTCAGTACCCGCCTCCATATCCTCCGGGACCTTTCGGAAATAATGCCAATCAGCATCCTGATGCGATGAGGCCAAGTCGAAGAGGCGGAAACCAAATGCCACCAAACCAGATGCCACCTTATCAGGAAAAGGGAATTGACGAATTAAGCAGAAATGCGTCCGGGGAAATTAATTATGGACCTTATATGAGGCCGACTCCGCCGCCACAGCAGCAACAGCAAGCGCCGCAGCAGATGCCGAATCAGCATATGCCGCAACAAACGCAACACCAGATGCCGGATCAGCAGACGCAGCAACCAAGGGAGCAGGGGCAGGATAAGCCTGAAACGCCGGATTCAGAGGAATAAGAGCAAAGTATTGGAGCACGGAAACTAAATAAAAGCAGTAAATTCACCAATATTAATAATAGGAGAGAGCCCAATGAAGATAACTGTCAGAGATTGCTTAGAACTGGATGCCTTTAAACCAAGTATGGTGGCAGCCGGAAAGAGAAACCTGAACAATACTATCGGGTCTCTTTCCGTTATGGATACATCGGACATTAAATCCACCCTAGAAGAGAACGGTGTCAGGGACAGAATGGTGCTTACCACCTTCTCTGCAATGAAGGGAGAAAAGGAACTTCAGTCCAAAGTGGTTAAGGAATTAGCTCTTTCCGGAGTAGCTGCTATTGTAGTTTTCAGAAACAAAAAAGAACTAAAAACTATTGATGCAAGCGTGATAGAAACAGCGGAGGCCGCAGGGCTTCCGTTTGTTATTATTTCAGAGGGAAATGACGCTACATATTCCGATGTGATAGAGCAGGTGATGGATAAAATCCTGGTTGGAGATGAACCGAGAAATTACCTGATAAACAATACAATATATCATCTCCTCGACTTTGATAAACATAAGACTTTCCCTGCTGCGCTAAAGGAAGCGGCTGTGTCCAATGAATTTCAGGCAGTTCTGGTATCAAAGGATTTCAATCCGGTTCTTATTGTTGAAACCAGGCATAAGGTTACTGTTCTGGATGCTGTCAGAAACCTACAGAAAAGATATGGAAATGATGATAGAGGTATATACGGAATTCTGGATGTCGAAGGGATTGCAGCCTATTGGGGATCAATCACAATCGGAAGCGAGGAATACTTCCTCTTGCTCGTAGACAATGAGGAAAAGTATTCGGCGGTTGATATAACTAAATTGGCGGAGATAATAGAGCTTGCCATCGGCATGTGGAAATACAATCCTGTAAGGGACGTAAAAGCCGAGCTTATAAAGGCCCTCATGAGGGGAAATAAAAACCTGGTCTATACCCTTAGAGATGAGATGGAGCTAAACGAATCCGCGATAGTTAGTGTATTCTACAGTAAAGGAACAAATACCGGTGAGGCCAGGGATATCATAGAGAACTTTGAAAAGAAGACTGGATGCGAGATTTTAAGCATCGTTGATGGCGAGGAAAGATTTGGAATCATTATAGAAGATAAAAACAAGCAGCATGAGGAAGGGAAAAACGCATGCCTTACGTTTTATGATGATTTGAAGGAAACTTCCAAAGAGATTCGAGTCTTTCATTGTACGGGAGTTCACGATGCGAGTAGCGCGGCGGATGGATTCAATCTGATAAATGAAACCTGGACCTTCGTTGAAAGTGTATTTCCGTATAAAAGGGTCTTTTCCAAATATGAATTGGCACTGGTCAGCAATTGCATAAACTTGCAGCTCCAAGGGGGGCATATAAAGAGGAATTTCAATGAACTCCTGGAACCCTTCAACAGAGAAGTCGGGGGGAACAAAGCTTCTCAGCTTATCAACACGCTGGAGACCTTTGTTTTAGACGCAGGAATGAACAGCAATAAGACATCGAATATTATGGGAATCCACGCGAATACGGTTCAGTATAGACTTAAGAAGATAAACGAAATCTTGGGTGTCGATGTTACCGGGAATCGCGTGATACCCGCGCTTACGATAGCACTCGCTTTAAAACGTTTAGAAAGAGCGATTGACTGAGTGATTGACTAACGGGAGGAAGAATGCTTTTAGGGTTTGATGTTGGAAACAGCAATACAGTCATTGGTGTTTTTGATGGCGAGAGAATGATTAACAATTGGCGCATAGAGACGGATATGAACAAAAGCGCCGATGAATACGGAATGCTCATAAGCCAGCTTTTTAATTACGAAGGTATAGACATGAAGGCTGTGGATGACCTCATTATTTCCACGGTTGTTCCTTCGGTTTTGTTTACGCTTCAGCATATGGCGACCAAGTATTTTGGCAAGAAAGCCATAGTGGTAGAGGCGGGGATAAAGACGGGACTAATTGTAAGGTACGACAATCCCGGTCAGGTAGGTGCGGACAGAATCGTGAATGCGGTTGCTGCCCTGGCTAAGTACGGCGGACCTTTAATAATAATAGATTTTGGTACTGCTACGACGTTTGATGCAATAAGTGATAAGGCGGAATACCTGGGCGGAACTATTGCTCCGGGATTAAAAATATCGTCTGAGGCGCTTTTTGAAAAAACATCCAAGCTCCCTAAGGTGGAAATCGAGGATCCGGGCAGGGTCATCTGTAAAAATACCCAGGAGAGCATGCAGTCCGGACTTGTTTACGGCCATATGGGCATGTGCGATTATATCGTAAACATCATGAAGGAAGAGCTCAAGGCTTATTGTGGCGACGAAAAGAAGGTTACGGTCGTTGCAACAGGTGGAATCTCAACCATGATAGACAGTGGTTTGGATTGCATAGACTATGTGGATAAGCTACTGACGTTAGAAGGACTTAGAATAATATACGAAAAAAACAGATAGAATGAATACGATAGGAAATTTTAAACCGAAGAATCCTTATTTTTTGGCGCCGATGGCGGGATTCACGGACCTTTCGTTTAGAACCATATGCAGCAGGATGGGAGCTGGTCTTACATATACAGAGATGGTTAGCGCCAAGGGTCTGTATTATGGGGACAGGAAGTCACATAAGATTCTGGAGATAGGCGAGGAAGAAGGAGCTGTAGCTTTTCAGATTTTTGGAAGCGATCCGGATATAATGGCTTGGGCGGTGGAACATCTGGAGAAAGAGAAGAATCCCATTATTGATGTAAACATGGGATGCCCGGTTCCTAAGGTGGTGAAGAACGGAGAGGGTTCGGCGCTTCTAAGAAATCCGGAACTCATCTATAAGATTATCAATAGGATGTCCTCTGCTACGAATAAGCCCGTGACCGTTAAGATGAGGATAGGAATAGATGGGATGCCTGAAGGCGGATACTTGGAGGCGGCTAAGGCGATTGAAGAGGGTGGAGCGTCTGCTGTAGCAGTCCACGGTAGAACCAGAGAGCAGTATTACAGCGGAAATGCTGACTGGTGCGCGATAAAAAAAGTAAAAGAAGCGCTAAGTATACCGGTTATAGGAAATGGAGACATTCGAGCAATAGAAGATGCAAGGCGAATGATGGAGGAGACAGGATGCGACTTCGTCATGATAGGAAGAAGCGCGCTCGGGAACCCTTGGGTTTTTATCGATGCTGAACCTACTGATGCAGCAATACTTGGAAAGGTTGGAGGTCCGGGAGGATACAGACCGGATATAGAAGAAATTAAACGAGTTGCCTATGAACACTATGTATCCCTGGAGAATAATAAGGGAGAATACATAGCGGTCAGGGAAATGAGAAAGTTTATTAGCCGCTATTTTAAGGGAATCCCCGGAAGCGCTGATGTAAGAAATAAAATCAATTCCGCGCAGTCCGGCACCGAAGTGCGTAAACTCATCGAATCAGTTGGATTTCCAACTTGACAAACGAGTGGTTGTTAATGTTTACTGATTTATATGGCGAAAAAGAAAAAAACAAAACACACAGATAAAAAAGCCTTTACTAAGGAAATCCTAATTGTCACGGCTATAGTTGTTGCTGTGATTGGTGTTTTGATTGCCATTTTTAGCAGTGTTGGAGCAGAGAGCACCAGCATAGAATACAACCAAAGTAAAAGATATTCCAAATATAATGACGGATGGACACTTATAATCGACGGAAATAGAGAAGCCGTTGATCTTCCAACTAAGGTTAAATCCGGAGAAGATGACATAATCATTCTCAGGAAGACACTTCCTGCAACCATCGCCAAATATTCTGCTATAGCTATGAGAAACTATCATCAAAAGATGGAGGTTTTTATAGATGGTGAGCTGGTTTTCATCTATCCTGAGAACACATCCAAGAACTTTACACTTCTAAGCGACACATGGTGCCTTATTCCATTAAAGCCTGCGAATAAT
>CADBSP010000094.1 GCA_902797405.1 uncultured Eubacteriales bacterium
AACACGAAATAGCGTAAACTGATACAATTTAGTAGTCACAGAAAGGAGTCATCACATTTCCAATCTAACACATATCCCTTGTCTTATGCGTCCGTTTTTTGAAACTTTCCACTTGCTTTCCCCATACAAGGGTGAAATAATGGATATGGTGCTGTTTGAAAACGGTGGTCGGTTAGCTCCTGAGGCGCGCTCAGGGGACGACATCTCTGAGCGAAAGCAAGGAGGTGATGCCTATGAGTTTGATGGAATTGATTACACTTTTCAGCTTTGCTGTCACAGTGTTTATCGCCGGATATACTTTGGCCAAAGAAAATAACCGCCACAGCGACTTAGCGGTTATCATCAGATAAAACACTAGGAGCTAGCCGTCTATCGGCAGCACCTTTTGTATAACAATAATACTTCAAGTCTATTGGGAAGTCAACTCCGTAGGCATTAGCGAAAAATGCCGGGAATAAACCAAACATCAATTATAGTTCGATGCATTCTTCCAGAGTTCTTACAAAGTCTTCCAGGCCTTTTCTATCGTCTTCACTAAATCTGCTTAGGACGGGGCTATCGATATCCAAAACCCCGATTACTTCGTTGTTGGAATGTATCGGAATTACTATTTCAGAATTTGATGCGGAGTCGCAGGCAATATGCCCAGGGAATTCATGAACATTGGGAACAAGCTGAGTTTTGTCCTCTGCCCAGGAAGTTCCGCATACGCCTCTACCTTTTTCAATTCTGACGCATGCGACCTTTCCCTGGAATGGGCCAACCAACAAAGCATCATCCTTAACCAAATAGAACCCTGCCCAGTTAACATCCGACAGCGCCTCATATAAAAGAGCAGATCCGTTGGACATTAAAGAAATGCAGTCACCGGAGGCTTCCGCAAGTGACTTTAGTTGATTTGCAAGAAGTTTATAATCAGTCATAATTAATATTACCTCTACCTATTTCTTGAAGACTTGTTTCCACTCTTCTTCCTTGAAGCCAACTAGAACCTTATCTCCTTTTATAACCAAGGGACGCTTAGCCAGCATTCCGTCGGATGCCAAAAGAGCCTGAATTATAGCCATCTCCTCCTTATCCACCTAAAAAAGGAAGGATACCTTTCTCGTGAAGTTCAATATTTTTCGCTTCGTGCCTTTGTATAAGAATCGCATTATTATCCGCATTAAGCAATAATCGGATAATCTTTTTTTAATCAAAATCACAACCCCTTTTATAAACTCTATTTAATCCTCCTAACGGACACGTTTGAGCTCATTATATCATTAGCAGACGAATCTGAAACGAGTCTCGGTCCTCCAAGCACCACACAGTTCTTTATTTTATTTCTTTTTACATAATTCTTGGCATATTGATTATTGGTTTTATTATTACTTGCAAGAACCACCGGTCCTTCAAATTCAAGTGCAAGGGGGCCGCCTGCCAAACCATCGGGGAAGTTCATTGCGTAAGCCAATACTATTTTTTGAGGAGATTTAATGAATCTTTCAGCCACTTTAACAGATGTTGTGTATCTTGTATCACCATACACCCTTTCCGGTTTCTTATCTCCGTATTTGGCGATTTCTTTTGCAGCATTTGTACTTACCGCACTCGTTCCTCCAATAATGTAATACTTCTTTGTATTGAGCGTATTAAGATACTTCTTTTGTGCATCTGTAAGATGATCCCCTACCAGAAGAATTGGCCTACCTGTTCCGGAAGCAGAAAGAGCATCTGCGTAATTTGTTCCTGAACATACAAGGATATCTTCGGCTTTTACACCGGCTTCTTTCAATATCTCTATATTGGTATCATATCGGGTATTACCTTGTAATCTCCTCACTTTGTAATTATAGGTTACAAGATCAATTCCATACCTTGCATCCACAGCATTTATTCCCCCGAGAATATATACCTGTCCACCTTCAACAAGATTGTTTCTTATATAGTTTATCGCCTCTTTTCTCGTGGTTTTATTCACAAGAATGATGCTTGCATTCTTTACCTTTGCGAGATAGCAGCCTGCCAAAGCATCAGGGTAATTTGTTCCATCAGCAAGAATAATAGCTTTATATTTACCTATTTTCTTTTCTTTTTTAAGGACATTTGAAATATCATATGCAGTTCCGTAACGGTCGTTTTCAAAAATCCTATCTATACTAGTTGGAATAATTGTGCTCTTTGGAATGACTTCCTTTCTTGTTGCATTACAATTGGTACAAGTAAAGGTCCTTTCCCCTTCAGTGGTTGTTGTAGGTTGTTTTGTTATCTTACCAGAATCCCAAGTATGGTTTATTACAGTAAACTTCCTTCTAACCAGATCCTCATTGTGGTTGGATGCGACGATTTCGACCGTACCCGTATTAACCCCTTTGATAATACCTTTATTATTAATTGTTGCAATTTTCGTGTCACTACATTTCCAACCAACACTGTCAGAATTAAATGTGACCTGTCCCGAATAAGCATTTTTTAATACCAGGTTCAGATTAGCGGTCTGTCCCACGCATATATTTGGCTTACTGTTCTGTATTTCATATTCAAAATTCTTATTTGTTGTTTTACCATCTAAACTATAGTCTAGCTTAAGACCAACATCAATTGGAGCATTAACCTTTTTATTGGATGGTTTTGAAAACTTTGTATTATAATACTCATCACTGAAGCATTGAACCCAATATTTTCTACCTCCATACTCAAAGCACCCAATACCAATATATTTCCAGTCTTTACCCAATATATTCTCTCTATGACCTTGAGAATTCATCCATGAATTCATTGCACCTTTGGCATCCGCCTGACCAAATGCAATGTTTTCACCCTTTATTATGTTCATGCCTTTTACCAAAGAGAAAAAGGAATATTGAGCAACCACATTGGTATTATTCGGTCTATAATGATCAAAATGAATTACTAGTTCTTCCGCCCTTAGCATTGCGTCTTTGAGAAGAAGCTTATCCATAGTCAAAGTAGATAGTCCTGCTTTCTGTCGTTCTGAGTTAACCAGTTTTAAGACGTCGTAAGCTTCGTTATAATTCTCAACACCTGTTATAGTTGGTCGTTCCATATAACCATTAAGTCCATATGCAACCATTTTGGTATTTAGATTCTTTATTTTTACTGTGCTTATTTCCTTACTTGTATTCGGATCTTTTGTAACACAGGCACGTTCGTGGACAAAGGTGCAACTTTTTGGAGTAGTGAGTGCTTTAAGTGCAATACAATCCCTAAATACTTCTGCATATATATTTTTTATTCCTTCGTTCAAAGAAACGTCTTTCAATGCAGAGCATGATGCAAAAGCCTGGTATGCAATGTAAATAAGACCATTTGACTTAACTGATTTGAGATTATAACATGCCGCAAAAGCTGCAACCCCCAATTCCTTCAATGTTTTTGGCAAAACAATGCTTTCTACGCCACTTTGATAAAAAGCTGCCTGACCAATCTCTTCAGCATTACCGAAATCTATTGTTTTAAGACTCTCGCATCCAAAACATGTACGATACGGAATTGTCTTTATTCCTTTACCAATCTTTATGCTTTTAAGTTTAGTCGCATCACTAAAAATGCCGTATCCAAGTTCAGTTACTGTGTCAGGCAAGACAGCAGTTTGCAATTTACTATAAGAAAAAGCCCATTCTCCAATCTTTTTTACCCTTCCCATGTCAATGGATTGGAGATTAGAAACACCAATAAAAGCAGAGTTCCCAATCACTTCCACTCCACTAGGAACTATAAAATGGGAGTCAATTCTCATAGTTGGATATGCAAGAAGAGTTTTTCCATCTTTTGTATAAAGAACTCCATCCACCGCCTTGTATTTTTTATTATTTGATGAGACGGTAATTGATGTTAAATTGCTATAACTTAAAGAGTATTCTGTAAGACTGGAAAGATTTGCCGGTAGATTAATAGTTTTTACACCCGAGTTATTTATAATATAGTCTCCAATTTCCGTGATACCGGCCGGAAGAGTTAAGGATGTGAGATTGTATGTGTTGGCAAAAGCACCCGCTTCTATGGTTTTTATCCCATTCCCAAGATTCACACTTGTAAGGGACGAACATCCATATAGTGCAGCTTCACCTATTTTAGTGACAGAATTAGCGATAGTTACAGTTTCAAGATTATACAGCTCAACAAATGCTTGCTTACCAACGGATGTTACACCGTTTTTCACTTCTATAGATGTGATGCTTTCAGCGTATTCTTTCCAAGGCGGAGGTGCACTCGTGGTGTAATCCGGCATCGCACCATTTCCAGAAATGACAAGGACGCCATTATCCAATGACCAGTTAAGTTTGCCTATTTTTCCCGAAGCAACTGCATTTAAAGATGTATTAAATATTATTGATTCACGGTTTGGGGATATTTCCATTCCTGAAACAGAATCAACGTTATATCCTCCAATTATTAATAGCCCAATTGATATTGACAAAATAATTATAAACGAAGTTATCCTTTTCATAAGTATTTCTCCTATACTTTGCACGACGACATCCTGAGCTTAATATTATGAAAACCAATTATTTGAAAACTTTCTTCCACTCTTCTTCCTTGAAGCCAACCAGAACCTTATCCCCTTTGATAACCAAGGGACGCTTAACCAGCATTCCGTCGGATGCCAG
>CADBSP010000095.1 GCA_902797405.1 uncultured Eubacteriales bacterium
AAGTATGTGCAGTTACGGTTAATCCGTTTTCACCGGAAGGATATTCTTTCGATAGTAGTTATTTATGTGAAGAAATGCAGAATGCAATTCCGGATATACCCGTAATTGATGTTAGGAAATAAGAACCTGATATAAGATGCTAAATCATGTTTAGTCTTTATATCATCCCATTAAAAAAACAAGAGTAGAGGAAAGATAAATGCAACAAGGTGCTAACCGTAGGTTATCAAATATAAAAACCAGAACCGAAACAGGTTTTGATTTTGTTGCATCCAAACTAAACATTATGACTCCGATGGGAAAGAAGATTCAGAAAGAGACTAGGCCATTCTTTCCCGGAGAAGAGGAGCTTCTAAATGAGGAACTGGATAAGGTTCAGGCTTTGAAAAATGTTGCTGAATCCAATCCGAAAACAATTGATAAGATTCATGAGATTTTCCACTGTTTAAAGGATATAAGTGGTTCAATTGATAGAGCAGGGCGGGATTCGCTCACGATAGTTGAGCTCTTCGAGGTTAAGTCTTTGCTTCTCTACATGGAGAGTCTAAAAGGTATAGTTAGCGATATCGAACAGACAGGTAAGGAACACCAGACGATGGAAATCGCTGACGAAATGAATAATGAGAGCAGGAGCATACCTGAAGAATTCAGTCTTCTGGATGTAAGCGAAGTGCTTAACCTGCTCGATCCAAAGAAAGATCGAATCAATACTTTTTATATTTACGACGAGTATTCAAAAAAACTAACCACATACCGTGCCAGAAAAAAACAGCTGGATGTGGAAATAAGAAAACTTCAGAAAACCGAGAGAGATAAGATAAAGGAGAAGCACGGTATAGTACTGACTCCGAAATTCGATATAGTAATTCCGAAGTCTTCCGAACAAATGGCAATCGCCAAGTCAATCAAGGAATTGGAGCAGGTTGCAGAGGACTATAGCTCCGTAACCTTTGCACTAGCATTGATAGCGGAAACTGAGGAACTAGTTAGGGAAAGAGAAGAACTAAACCTGAAGATAGAAGAGGAGGAAGACGAGGTTCGTGGAAGACTCTCTGCGAAGATAGGCGAGCATAAAGATAGACTCCTCACCAATCTAAACAAAATGGGAAGATTGGACTACGTTTTATCAAAGGCATTGTTCGCCATAGAGCATGAACTCACCAGACCGAATATAATAGAAGAACACAGAATTTCCATTTCGGAAGGCAGGCAGCTTCAGGTAGAGGAAGCTCTCAGGAAACAGGGGAAGAAGTATACTCCGATAAGCATGGAATTAACTGAGGGAGTAACGTGCATAACCGGTGCAAATATGGGAGGAAAGACTATTAGCTTGAAGCTGTCCGGCCTTATCCCGATTATGACGCAGTACGGATTCTTTGTTCCATGTGAGAAGGCGGAAATTGGACTATCCAATTTTGTACAAATACTAATTGGTGACAGTCAATCGGTTGAAAGAGGGCTTTCCAGTTTCGGAAGCGAGATGGAGGAGCTAAAAGAAATCTTTGATAGAGCTCAGGATAGGTCGCTCATCATGGTGGATGAGATTGCAAGCGGAACAAATCCTATGGAGGGTCTGGCGTTAACAAAGAGCATAGTGGATTTCCTACTTGAAAAACCGTATATAACATTGTTAACCACGCATTATGAAACGGTTACAAATAACCCGAAAGTAAGGAATATGCAGGTTAGGGGCCTGGCCGACGCGGATTTCAGAAAACTGAATAGCGAACTGTCCTTAGCCAACAGAAGAAAGAGAATTGACATCATAGGAAAGTATATGGATTACCGACTTATGCCCGTGGAACCAGGCAGATCGGTGCCAAAGGACGCCCTGAACATTGCAAAAATGCTCGGGCTCCCAGGAGAAGTTATTGAAAAGGCAGAAACATATATAAAACAAGGAGAAAAAGAATGAAAAGCAAACTAAACTTGGACCCAAAAGTCGTTGAAAGCGCTCGCAATCACGCTCGAAATATCGCGCATGATATGCAGGAATTCATCGACAGACACACCACAGTGAGTACAGAGCGTACAATCTTAAGACTCCTTGGTGTGGATGGAGTGGATGATGTGGAAACTCCGCTCCCGAATGTGGTGGTGGATCACATCAAAGATGCTGGTGCCCTTCCAAGAGGCGTAGCTTATTGGATGGGTAATGCGATGATCCAGACCGGACTGTCACCTCAGGAGATAGCTGAAAAGGTGGCAACAGGCGAGCTGGATCTAACCAAGCTCGATACTGTTAGTGCAGAAGAAGCTAAAGAAGCAATCATGCCGACAGTACACGAAGTTCTTCACAGAATTAAGGAACAGACTAAAAAGAGAGAGGAGTATCTGGAGAGACTCGGTGAAGGTCCCGAACCTTATCTCTACGTAATCGTTGCTACCGGTAATATCTTTGAAGATGTTATCCAGGCTCAGGCAGCGGCACGTCAGGGTGCAGACATTATCGCCGTAATTCGTTCCACTGCACAATCTTTGTTGGATCATGTTCCATATGGTGCCACCACTGAGGGCTTTGGTGGTACGTGGGCTACTCAGGAAAACTTTAAAATCATGAGAAAAGCATTGGATGAAGTTGGTGAGGAAGTTGGACGCTACATCAGACTTTGTAACTATTCATCCGGACTCTGCATGCCTGAAATTGCAGCAATGGGTGCGATGGAAAGATTGGACGTTATGCTTAATGACGCCATCTACGGAATCCTGTTCAGAGATATCAATATGCAGAGAACTATTGTTGACCAGTTCATGAGCCGTGTAATCATCGGCTACTGCGGAATCATCTTTAACTCCGGTGAAGATAACTATCTCACAACTGACGATGCATATGAAGCTGCACACACGGTTACAGCATCCCAGTTTATAAATGAGCAGTTCGCAGTTCTCGCAAATATCCAGGAATGGCAGATGGGATTAGGCCACGCCTTCGAAATGGATCCGGACATTGAGAATGGCTTCCTTTACGAATTAGCTCAGGCTATCATGGCCAGAGAAATCTTCCCGAACGCCAGACTGAAATACATGCCTCCGACCAAGTACATGACAGGTAATATCTATAAGGGACATATTCAGGATGCACTCTTTAACCTGGTGGCAATTTGGTCTCATCAAAGCCTGCAACTGTTGGGAATGCTCACTGAGGCGGTTCATACTCCTCATATGCAGGATAGATATCTCTCAATTGAGAATGCAAATTATATATTCAACAATTGCCGTGACCTGGGTGAAGAAGTAGAGTTTAAAGAAGGCGGAATTATTCAGACTAGAGCACAGACCGTACTTAAGAAGGCCGATGAACTCCTGGCAGAAGTTGAAAAGGACGGACTGTTCAGCACAATCGAACAGGGTAAGTTCGGTGGAGTTAAACGTCCAAAGGACGGAGGCAAGGGTCTAGATGGCGTTTGCGTAAAAGATGATCAGTATTTCAATCCATTCATTCCACTCATGTTGGGAGGTGAAGAATAATGGCAGATAATAAAACAGCAGTAGCACAGGTGGATCTAACCAAGGTAAAGCCTTACGGAGACACACTGAATGATGGTATGATGGAAACCATGTTTACACTTCCCGTGCCTTATGGCGAGGAAGCAAATGAAGCAGCTCGCCAGTTGGTAAAGAAAATGGGGTGGGAGGATCCTAACGTAATCTATTCCCATGACATGGGCGGTGGATTCACATACTTCGTAGTATATGGAAAATGCCAGCATACAGTTGACTACACTAAGATCAAGGTTGTGAAGGTTGAAGTCGACGTAATGGATCGTGAAGAATGTGGCGACTATATCGGTGAGAACATAGGCCGCGATGTGGTTGTTGTCGGTGCTTCCACAGGTTCCGATGCCCACACTGTAGGTATCGACGCTATCATCAATATGAAGGGCTTCCACGGACACTTTGGTCTGGAACGTTTCAAGAATGTCGAAGCATATAACCTTGGTTCCCAGGTTCCAAACGAGGAATTAATTGCAAGAGCAAAGGAGGTAAATGCTGATGCCATCCTGGTTTCACAGACCGTAACTCAGAAGGACATCCACATCATGAACCTGACCAACATGGTCGAACTCGTTGAGGCTGAAGGTATTCGCGATAAGATTCTTCTATGCTGCGGTGGACCACGTATCTCTCACGAACTCGCGCAGGAACTCGGTTATGATGCTGGATTCGGCCCTCACACATATGCGGAGCACGTAATGAGCTATATAGCTACAGAAATCGTGAACCGCGGTTGGCAGAAGAGACCTCCGCTTAAATAAATACGGAAAACAGCACTGAACTAAGAATAATGCCTAGTAAATAATGAAGGTGACCCGTAGGGTCACCTTCGTCAGTTTCTAGAATATAATCAAAAGCGACGTGCTCAGCCAACTTACAATTTGACAAAACATTAAGCTAAGTATTTGAATGCTAAATACATAAGAAGTACCAATCCTCCAAGGCCTATTGCGTATGCGCCTCCAATTAAAAGCGCCGCCTTCAGACTTCCCAGAATAGCCCATTTGGTTTCTTCCGGGCTAAGGTCAAGTCCAGGGGTAGCGTAAGGGTTGGAATTGTCAGCTAATGGACTGCCGGGAAGCCTGTCTTCGTGGCGAATCCTCTTTGGCAGGAAAACACTAGGCTTCTGGACATAACTCATATCGGCGATGACCATCTCATCCTCGTCTTCCAAATCATCCGGATTAGTAATATTTAGTTTATCATTTGGATTCTTTATCATATCAAAAAAATGACTAGTATTTCTGTATTTTCGAAAACTATTGACTAATGTATTATTATCACTTTGAGATTATTAATCAAGATGCTTTATTATCATGTATGTGTGTTTATTATTTTATAATCTTTGTCAAAGATAATCAATAACTATGTATTTTCGATCAAGTGCTAAAATAAGATTTTGTTCTATGCTCTATGCTTATATCCATTGATTTTTAGAATTGGCGTTTTGTGGTATAATAAACCAGGAGATAGCATTATATTATTAAAATTAGACCTGACTTACCCGCCTGACAATGCGCCGGGTTAAATATAGAGGATAATATAACATGAAGCTAAGTGAACTTGCCGTAGGACAAGAAGGAAGAATACGTTCCGTAGGCGGCGAAGGAGCCTTAAGACAACACATATTGGACATGGGCGTCGTACCGGGCGTCCATGTTTCTGTGGAGAAGCTTGCACCAATGGGTGATCCCATGGAAATCCGAATCCGTGGTTATGAACTCACCCTAAGGTTGGCGGATGCTGCAAATATAGAGGTAGATCGAATCCTGGACAAGGTCTATGTGAAGAAGATTCATGAGGAAGAGGACGTAATAAATACAGATGAACTGACCAAATCTGACAACAAAAAAAGCCAAACATCTGAACCTAGGAAGGGTAAATCACCAAAAAAAAAGCATCACCCGGGCCTTGGAGAAGCAGGTAAATTCCACAACAAAAAAGAAGAAACACCACTCCCAAAAGATGCGATACTTACCTTTGGTCTACTTGGGAATCAGAACTCGGGGAAGACAACTCTTTTTAACCAACTCACCGGTTCAAACCAGCATGTAGGTAATTTCCCGGGAGTAACCGTTGACCGTAAAGAGGGC
>CADBSP010000096.1 GCA_902797405.1 uncultured Eubacteriales bacterium
AACTTCGGTCTCGGCAAATTCTCTTACCATTTTTCTTACGAATTCCTGTTCCTTCGTCAGTTGAAAATTCATGTAAATGCCTCCTTATAAAAATTAACGGTCCTTCTCTTAGGGGAAGGATAGCCTATACCGTTCCGTATTAAGGTGCTGAAACCCTTATAATTTCAAGCTTTTCAGAAGTCAAGACAGTTCTTTTTTTTGACCGCAAAAAACCTTTGTTATAAAAATAACAGCATACTCATATAGTATCTCATTTTTTTTGTGTTTTTGCAAGAGGTTTAAGATATTTTTTTAACAAAAGCCACAACTGAATAGTCATGGCTAGTATATTTGTGAATTAACTATATCCCTTTAATATCGATTATTGTATCCGATTCTACCGCAGCAGCCACCAAAGCCTCCACATCCAGATTGGCTTCCGACTGAAGAATCCTTTCAAGTTTAGGCTTGGTGGTTGGGTGTTTGGGAAGGAAAACGGTACAGCAATCTTCATAGGGTTCGATTGATGTTTCAAATGTCCCTATCTCCTGAGCTTTTGCCATAATATCTACTTTATCCATGGCAATAAGAGGTCTCATAACCGGCATCTTAACCACACTGTCGGTAACAACCAAGGCCTCTGCGGTTTGGCTAGCCACCTGCCCCAGGTTTTCGCCTGTTATTAGCATCATGACCTTTGATTTTTCCGCAATCTTCTCCGCAATTCTCATCATGAATCTTCTGACGTGGATCGTGGTCTCCGCCTCAGGGCAGTTCTTTACGATTTCTTCCTGAATAGGTAGAATGTTTATCACATGCATTTTAAATCCGCCACAGTAGGAAGCTACAATTGACGCCAGTTCCTCAACCTTTGCCTGAGCACGCTCGGAAGTGTATGGATATGAATGAAAATGAACAGCCTCAATCATCATGCCTCGCTTGGCCATCATCCATGCAGCTACGGGAGAATCAATTCCGCCGGAAAGAAGGATTAGCCCCTTCCCGTTGGTTCCAAGAGGAAGACCTCCGAAACCTTGAAGTTTATCCGTATAGATATATGATTTGTCGTGCCTTAGATCCACATGAAGCAAGACATCAGGATTATGTACATCCACCTTTAAAACCTTGCAGCCTTTTAGGACCTTCGCTCCCATCATTTTTGCTATCTCCGGAGAAGTAATCGGGAAACTCTTATCCGCTCTTTTAGCTTCTGCCTTAAATGTCTTTACACCCCTCTTTTCGATAAGCTCCAGCATCAGCTTAACGGCCTCTTCTCCGATTGCATCCAGATTCGATTCCGCTTCCACAGCAGGGCTTATTGAAGCCACACCAAAGACCTTTGATATTTCCTTGGCTACATCCTCGTATTCCAAGCCTCTATCAAAGCGAACAAAAATCAGCCCTTCGTGCCTTTTAACATCCGCACCATCAAAACCTGATGCTGTAAGTCTCTTTCTTATTCTCTCTGCCAGGATTCGCTCAAAATATGGCTTATTCATGCCTTTAAGGGCAACTTCTCCACAGCGTACAATTAGTATTTTCTTTTCGTTCATATCCTTCTATCTGTTTTTCTGTTTTTCTTTAACTCCATCCTATTAGCTGCTCATTCTACGCAAGTTCATCTAATCCGTCATAGTCGATCAAATCTGTCATAGTCTATCTATTCCGTTATAGTCAATCAAATCTGTCATAGTCTATCTATTCCGTTATAATCGATCAAATCCGTCATAGTTTATCTAAAGCGCCCTAGTCGTCTAAATCTTTCCACTGCCAGCTTCAATTTATCCAAGACAAATGGAACCTCTTCCAATGTATTAAATGCACCGAAGCTAAACCTGATTGCACTTTCAATCACTTCATCTGAAAGCCCCATTGCCTTAAGCACATGGCTACCTGACTTATGGGCATTTTTCCCTGATGAACACGCTGAACCCGTCGATACCATTATTCCTTCCTGCTCCAGTGTATGAAGTATGACCTCTCCTCTTGTTCCAAGGAAAGAAACATTAAGAATGGATGGCGTTCCGTCCTCCGGACTGTTTATCCTGACATCGGGGATTTCGTCAACAATACCTTTTCTTAACGAATCATGGATTTCTCTTATTCTGCTATGGAATTCTTCGTCCTTTGATGCCACCCTAATTGCTTCAGCAAAACCACATATTCCGGGCATATTCTCCGTACCTGATCGAAGCCCTTTTTCCTGTCCACCGCCTGTCATAAACTCAGGAATCCTGGTATTCTTATTTATATAAAGGACACCTACGCCCTTTGGTCCATGTATTTTATGGGCACTGGCGGAAATCAGATCCGCAGGGATTGTCTTTACATCTTCTTTACCAAGCGCCTGAACCGCATCACAATGAAGAATCGCCTTAGTTCCATCGGATTTCGATTTGGCATATATCAAATCAGCCACATGGCAAAGCGGCATTAGCGCACCGGTTTCGTTATTAACCGCCATTACGCTCACAAGCGCTGCACCGCCATTAGAACCTTTTTCCAAAGCCGCTTTAAGCCCCTCTAAATCAAGTCGGGAATTCTCATCCACATCTATATATGTAACATTTGCGCCTTGTTTCTCCAGTTTTTTTACAGTTTCCAAAACTGCAGGATGCTCTATCCTGGTAGTAATAATGTGATTGCTCTCCCTTTTCCTGGCATTATATGCACCATAAATCGCCATATTATCACTCTCTGTTCCCCCTGAGGTGAAAACTATTTCACCATCTGGAGGAAACAAAGATGCCACGGTCTTTCTAGCTTCCTTTAATTCTTTCTCTGCATTAAAACCAACGCTGTGGAGAGATGACGGATTACCAAAATCCGAGAGCATTATTCTCCCAACAGTATCTGCAACCTCATTATATGCCCTTGTCGTAGCGGAATTATCCAGATAAATCATAATCAATAAAATTAGGACTGAGCATATGCGGTGTTCGATGTACGAATGCTAGGAAAGAGCGATCGTTCACGGACATCACATATACTCAGTCCTTTATTAAATCACATTATTTAGCGTATTCAATGGCACGGGTCTCACGAACCACGTTAACCTTAATCTGTCCCGGATATTCCATTTCGGTTTCAACCCTCTTTGCAATATCGCGAGCCAATAATTCGATGCTGTCATCACCGACTTCATCAGGATTAGCAATAATTCTGATTTCACGACCTGCCTGGATAGCGAAGGACTTATCCACGCCAGGTGTGGTGTTTGCAATCTCTTCCAGTTTTTCCAGACGTTTGATATAAACATCCAACGTTTCACGTCTAGCTCCGGGTCTGGCTGCTGAGAGTGCATCCGCTGCAGCTATAAGAACAGCTTCAGGAGTCTTCGCTTCGTAATCGCCGTGGTGAGCCGCAACGCCATTAATAACATCTTCGGCTTCCTTATACTTAGTAAGCACCGAGATTCCCAAATCGACGTGAGTTCCCTCGTGCTCGTGGGTTAGAGCCTTTCCTATATCATGGAGCAAACCTGCTCTTTTCGCTAGCTTTACATTAAGCCCCAGTTCTCCTGCCATCAATCCTGCCAAATGAGCAACCTCGATTGAGTGGTTGAGGACATTTTGTCCATATGATGTTCTGTATTTCAGACGTCCTAGGAGCTTAACTACCTCCGGATGCAGATTATGCACATCCGCCTCGAAAGTTGCCCTTTCACCTTCTTCTTTTATGATGGTATTAACCTCTGCCTCGGCTTTCTTGACCATTTCCTCTATGCGTGCAGGGTGTATGCGTCCATCATTAATGAGTCTTTCCAAAGCCAGTCTGGCTATTTCTCTTCTAACGGGATCAAAGCCTGAAATGATTACTGCTTCAGGAGTATCATCTATTATCAAATCAACCCCTGTCTGAGTTTCAATTGCCCTGATATTTCTTCCCTCACGGCCGATTATTCTTCCCTTCATTTCATCGTTAGGAAGAGCAACAACCGAAACCGTTGACTCTGCAACCTGATCCGCGGCACAGCGCTGAATCGCTCCAACTATTATTTCTCTGGCTTTACTATCTGCCTCTTCCTTGGCCTTGGATTCAATATCCTTAATCATTAACGAGGCATCGTGTCTAACATCCTTTTCGACCTCGTCCAATAACATCTGCTTAGCTTCCTCTGCTGTAAGTCCTGAAATCTTTTCAAGTTCCACAATCTTCTTTTCAAGGAAACTATCCAATTCCTTTTTCTTATTCTCTATCTCCTGATGTTTTTTGTTGATAGATTCTTCTTTTTTCTCAATATTGTCCAGTTTTTTGTCTATGGACTCTTCTTTTTGTTGAATTCTCTGTTCCTGTCTTCTGACTTCGTTCTTTCTCTCTTTTACCTCTCTGTCTGCGTCATTTCTGATTCTTTTTGCTTCTTCTTTAGCATCATCTGTAATCTTTCTCTCAATTCCTTCTGCTTTTTTTTCTGCATCCAGAATCATATTCTTTGCTGTCTGTTCAGCGCTTCCTGTAACTCGTTCACTTACCGTCTTTCTGTAAATATATCCGATCAAAAGCCCTAAAACTAATGCAAAGGCGCAGGCTATAATAGTAACTACTGTAGGAGAAATTCCATTCGCTCCCATGTTTTGCACCTTCCTCTCTTTTAAATATTTAGTTTTCTATATTTCTTTTATTTTCTCTATTATCTATATCTCAAATTGCTTATATCAAACCACGTCTATAGCTCAAAAATTCCAGAAATTATATAAAACTTGCCATAATTACACAAAATATATTATAATATTTCGGGCAATATTATGTCAAGAATCCAAAGGGGTAAATTATGGATTATTTTTCCTATATATATAAAAACGTCGATAAAGTAATATGCTCTGTGGTTGCCGTACTGGCTGTTATTAGTGTGCTCATGATTGGTTCCACCAGCATATCCACAGGTTTTTTCTCCAGAAGTGTAATAGTTCAATTGGTCGCCTACTTTATCGGTTTAGTGAGCGTTATTATCCTTCTACGGTACAATTACATGGTCTTCAAAGACATCAATGTCTGGCTCCTCTACGGGCTGGCAATTGCACTTCTTCTGACCGTTTATATACCCGGACTTGGAATTGAAGTCTTTGGATCCAGGGCCTGGATAGACCTAAGAGTGCTTACTTTCCAGCCTTCAGAAATTGTAAAAATCCTGTTCATCTTAATCATGGCTCAGTATTTGGACAGGAATAAGGATAATCTATACAATTTCAAGAGCCTACTTAAAGCTGCCCTTATAGGCGCACCTATAATCATAATCGTTTTAAAAGAGGACTTTGGAAGCGCACTAGTCTTCGCCTTCACATGGGTCGTAATGCTCTTCTTTGCTGGAATCGATGCTAAGGCTTTTGCTAAATTCATGGCTATAGTACTCGTCATGGTTCCCGCATCCTACCTCTTCATGGCGGATTATCAAAAAGAGCGTCTGGAAGCCTTCCTTCATCCCGAGAATCTGTCCCTTCAAGGAAATTATCAGGTTTGGCAATCAAAGGTAGCCATAGGCTCCGGAGGATTATTCGGAAAAGGGCTTTTTAACGGCACACAAAAAAGCCTGGACTTCATTCCTGTCCAGACCAGCGATTTCATATTTTCCGTAATCGGCGAAGAATTGGGATTGGTAGGCGGTGTGATTGTAATCGCCCTCTTCGGAGTTTTATTAATCAGAATGATGCATATTTTATATGATTCCCTGGACTTTTATGGCGCAATTATCGTATCAGGAATAATAGGTATGTTCACATTCCAAATCTTTGAAAACATAGCTATGACTATGGGGCTTATGCCTGTCACAGGTATCACTCTCCCATTCCTAAGTTATGGCGGTTCTTCAATTATCTCCAATATGATTGCAGTGGGCCTGGTTCTAAACGTAGCCGTCCGCAGCAAGAAGATAAAGTTCTAAATAAAAACAAATCCAAATCACAAAGCAATACATACCTATAACAAACGCCCTGCTCGTCGCAGAGAAGCAGTGGCATATTTTCGTGGCAAGTGACCCGTTTCGAGAACTCGCGCCGGCTTCGCCATTCTATGCGCTCAAACACTCGAAACGGTGAATCACGTGCCTAACTCAAAAACGCCTACTGCTTCTTAGCTGCTCCTCGCAAAGGCGTTTTTATATAGGTATTTATTGCTTTTTATCAGTATCAGCAGAATCTAGATTCTTTCTGCGATATTTCGGAAGGTTTCCTCGATATAGGTTCCGTCTTTAATTACAATTGGAATACCGAGGTTTGTAGAAATACGAATATTTGGGTCAGCCTGAATAACACCTATAAGCTCAGGATTTAGCGTTTCAGTGATTTCTGCAATGGTAGGAACATATCCTCTTTCCATAAGCTCCTTATCCACGTTGTTTATGACCAAACGTCTCTCGGTTAGCCCCATCTCCACCATCTGTCTGTCGATATTATCTGTATCTCTAATAGAGGAATGATCCGGTGTTACGACCAATATAGCTTCATCAGCTCCTGCAATAGCGAGAACCATTCCATCATCAATTCCGGATGGAGCATCTATAATTACATAGTCGTGTTCAGCTTTTAGTTTTTCGCATAATACTTTCATATGGAGCGGCGTTAGATCTCCGCCGATTCTATTTGGAGAGGACGCCATAACGTAGAGATTGTGAAAACGTTTGTCACGAATAAGGGCTTGCTTGATTTTGCACACTCCGGTTAGTACATCATGGACATCATATACAACCTTGTTTTCCAAGCCAAAATAGAGATCCAGATTCCTAAGTCCCATATCCAAATCGACCAGGACCACCTGGTTTCCTTGCTTTGCCAATGTGGCACCCAGGTTCACAGAGAACATGGTCTTTCCGGTTCCGCCTTTGCCTGATGCAACTACTATTACCTTGCCCATTCTTTCCTCCTATTAGTCAACCCCCGTTCGCCCATTATATCACAAGTTATGAGAGTTTGTTAGTACCATCGTCAGAGGTGGCTACATAAACCTTCTCATCGTCGTTAGTTCCATCCAAATTGTAGTATGCCGAAATGATGTCCTTTGCTGCCTGAGAAGCATCAGACCCAAATCCGCCTTCGGGAAGAAATACTACCACTGCAATTTCCGGATTCTCATAGGGAGCCATTGTGACTACCCAGGCAAAGTCTTCATATCCTTCCTTTTTTTCGTCTATCATGCTCTGAGTAATCTTTCTATCGCTTAGCATCATTAGTGCCTGATCAACCGTATCATTTTCCGTCGGATAAAGATTTGCATCAGATTTAAGAAGCTCCTTCATCTTAGCTTCTACTTCTTCCCATTTAATCTTTGTTCCTGCGGCCTTATTGATGCTTTCCAAATTATCCTTTATGTATTTAACCTCATCCTTAGGCTGCTTGATGCTCTGGTATTCTGCCGTTCCTGTCTTTCCTACTACCTTTACGCCAAAGTCACCGAAGGTATCTCTTAAAGTACCTGAAGTGCATACTCTTCTCATTCCCTTAAGCACTGCATTTCTGGCTTCCTCCGATGTTTCTGTATTGAAAGGAGCATCCTTTACATTTTTACCTTCGCCTTCTATTCCGTAAATCAGACTTACCTTGTTTCTCATTCCGTGATTTCCGAGTGTAGCAATATAGTTGGCTACCTGGAGCGGTGTATAGTTGTTATCGCCTTGTCCAATACAGATATTAAACAAGTCGAACGTAGTCCACTCAGCCTGGATGAAATAGTCGAATTTAACCATGGTTGCACAGTTTTCTGCCTGGCTCTTAAGTACATCGGTTTCGTTTTCTATTCTCTCTATTAATTCACCAAAGTCGGGATTCTCGTATATCCAGTCTGCAATCTTAGTAATATTCTCTTCCAGCCTCTCGGTATCCTTATATACTTCGGGGGCAAAATATACGGAAGCCTTATCCTCCAGAGCCTGCCAGACAGCGGAGCGATAGTTTCTCATTTTTGTATCGGCAGAAACAGGATTCCTGGAAACGT
>CADBSP010000097.1 GCA_902797405.1 uncultured Eubacteriales bacterium
AAGGGCGTTGCGTGATTACAGCGAAAAAACACGAGGGTTTGTAGCCAGATGGGGTGGAGATGAATTTTGCATCATCACCAAAGGCGCGAAAGCACCGGCGCCGGAGGAAACACTCAAAGAAGTCCAAAAGGCAATCGATAAAGAAGCGGCCGATGAGCATATCGAGTATCCTCTGCACTTGTCTGCGGGATATACCAAGTGCATCTCGCCTTTGACTTCAATCGAAAAGCTAATAGATAATGCAGACCGAATGCTTTACGAAAAAAAGAACTACAATGGGTGACTATGATTGTTGAAAATAGAGAAGACAAGAGAAATATAGCGAGGACTATTCTCGAAGCTTTGCCGGAATGGTTTGAAATACCGGAAGCCAGAGAGAAATACATCTCTGAAGCGGCGGATCAAATACTGGTTGCCATCTTTGATGATGATATGCCAATCGGATTCTTATGCCTTGAAGAAACCGGAAAGGATACCGCTGAGCTACATGTCATGGGAGTCCTGAAGGAATACCACCGGCAAGGTGTGGGATTTGCTTTGTTTAATGAAGCTAGAGATATAGCTCGCTTGAAGGGATACTCATTCCTTCAAGTTAAGACCGTCCAGCTGGGAAGATACCCAGAGTATGATGACACGAACAAGTTTTATTTGGCTTGTGGGTTTAAAGAGTTTGAAGTTATTCCTGATTTGTGGGGAGAAGAGAATCCCTGCCAGATTTATGTTATGTATATTGGGGAGGGTGTTTAGGACCTTTCTTTATTTTTTTTACGAGAAACAGCGATAATCTTTACTTTTGAGCCGATATATTGTAAAATAAGTAAAGATTATGGAGGCGCCAAATATGATTTCGTATAAAGGTCTAGAGAATGCCTTAAAGGAAAAGGGTATCGGCAAGACAGAATTATCAAAGCAGCTTGGTCTATCTACTCGCACTGTAGCTAAAATAAAAAAAGGAGAGAAGCTATCTCGTAACAGCATTCAGAAGATTGCTGATTATCTTGGTTTGACACCCGGAGAGATAATGAGAGAAGTCTCTGATAATAAGATTCTTCAGATGCTTAGAGATGAAAAAGAGATAAGGCTTTCGGGAGGACTATACCATGAACTCCAAGTGCGAATGACTTATAACTCTAACCATATCGAAGGGAGCACTTTGTCAGAGGAACAGACTCGTCTTATCTTTGAGACCAATACCATCGATCTTGGTGATGGCGTTCCGGTGGACGATATATTGGAGACCGTGCATCATTTCCGCGCAATAGATTATGTAATTGATGTTGCAGAAGATGAGTTATCGGAAGGGATTATTAAAGAACTGCACTACATCATAAAACATGATACCAAGGATTCAACCCTTGACTGGTTTGCTGTGGGTGATTATAAAAAGCATGCCAATGTGGTTGGCGGCAGGGAAACATCCAAGCCACAGGAAGTCAGCCAGCATATGATAGCTTTGTTGAGAGAGTATAATGCAAAGGATAGTGTTGGCTTTGATGATATAGTCGCATTCCATGCCCAGTTCGAATACATCCATCCATTCCAGGATGGAAACGGTAGAGTTGGAAGGCTCGTCGCTCTCAAAGAGTGCTTGAGGCACGATATTGTTCCTTTTATCATAGAAGATTCTAAAAAACTTTTCTATTATAGAGGACTTTCCGAATGGAAAAAGGAAAAAGGTTTTTTGATAGGCACATGCCGGGATGGCCAAGATACATTTAAAAGGCTGCTAATTGCATTGGATGTGGAGTAGGAAGCTGGTTAAACAGCTTATTGTAGAATGCTTCTATGGGTTGATGCATAAAGGAGTCTGCAAATCGAGAATTAGGGAGTAAAAGCATTGAAAATATCTTTACTGACTGCAGAATTATCATTTACGGCAATTTGGTTGTTCGTAAGGATAATTGTATGGAGGAGGAATAAAAGTATAGATTGGAAGAGGGAAGCAATACTACTATTAATGTTTATTAATCTTGCTGTCATCATCCGTTTCGCTTTTTTTCCAAGAGATTTAGTTAATGGTCGTGTGCAACCGCTTATTTTTGAGGCAGCAAAAGTATGGCCCTTGAGAATCAATCTAGCCCCGATTAAGCATTTGTTTGATTATGATAATGCTCGAGACTTAATATGGAATGTGGTGGGAAATGCGATGATGTTTATTCCTACAGGTATCATAATACCTATCTTATATCGTAGTAGGGATACATTTTGGAAAGTCATTGCAACAGGTGCCCTCGTTTCACTTTGTGTGGAGATTCTTCAGTTACCATTTGCGGTCAGGGCATCTGATGTTGATGATCTGATTTTGAATACACTTGGAGTCGCCGGTGGTTATGGAATCTATAAGGTTATTAAACGTATAAAAGGATAAGTTGGGATTTTAGGAGCATAAATAATGGTAAATGATATTACTTTTCAAGAGGTGTTAGAACACTGGGCAAGTTATGGCATAGGGTTTTGGATTGCAATAATTGCAGGTATTGCGGTTTTTGTGGTTGAGATAAAATTGGCAAAACGAGGAGTAATTCTATCCAACAGAGAAAAGAAGATTGAAAAAGCCAAAAAGGCGGGCCACATGATTAGGGCGGAAGCAATATATCAAAACTACAATAGGCGAGGAGGAAAGGGGTCAGGTACAGGTGATGATCTCTACCATTGTGTCTATGAATATACAGTGGATGGTGTGAAGAGAAGGTATGTTGTTGCTCAAAGTGGGCATTATCCACCCAGAACAATTACGCTATATTATTTATCGAACCCCAAGAGAGTGTTTTCTGCGTATGATCATAACAAGAAGGACGTCGTGCAGGGGTTTTTATTGTACCTGATTCCGCTGTTGGTAATCTATCTTGTGGCGAAAGCGTTCGGCGTTGACTTCAGTGCGTTCCGGTAAACTTCTCGTTTGTAGAGGTAAAACATGCCAATCCCGTGTTCGAACCCCTCCCATAATGAAAGTGAAGAGTACCCAACTGACTGTTGGGATGATGAGCTATATAGCTATCACTCTAATAGGTTTCAAACTGACTATTATCAAAGAAATAAGAATAAGGTCCTTTACTGGCAAAAAATAAGAAAAAGCGCTTCTTGGTTATCAGGTATTCCTTTAGACAACGGTGATCTTGAACAGCAGTTTTGTTTGACTGAAATTGTGCATTGTAAATCTACAAAAGATTAGTATTTGTTCCACATCCGAGTAGGTGGTAGTATTGTGGGACAGATGAAGAAATCAAAAAGAAGTATTTTGACAATAGGGGTAGTAATAATCTTTAATGTGTAAATGCCGGCTTGACGGATTGTGGATTATAATTAACATAAGGAGATGCGGAAGTGGAATCATATTTCAACTTAAAATGTAAAGGGAATCCTTTAAACCGTAAAGCGCATAAAATCTATTTTTGCTGTAATGCATCGGACTTTAATAGTCTGTTTGACGTTATTTCAGATGAAATAATCGGAATAGACCAAAACATAAATATTTATTATTATGATCCATCAGAAGGGATGCCTTCTAAAGAAGATATAGATGTGCTTTTAAGTGAAATGCAACTTTTTGTTATTCCCATTACGGTGGGATTTCTTGATGAACGCAAACCTTCCTTTGCTAGGGTAAACGAGTTTAGTTATGCTCTAGAAAATCATATTCCTGTTATTCCGCTGATGCAAAAACCAGATGTGTTTCCGGATGAAATGGCAGAAACAAAGAAGCAAATGATAGAGGCTTTTAATAGATGTTGTGGTGCCATTGAGTATCTGGATAAGGATGACGACCGTAAGAATCCGGGCTTGTCTTATCGGGAAAAACTAGAGAGAACTCTGAAATCCATGCTTGTGGACGACGAACTATCTCAAAGAATACGGGATGCTTTTGATGCGTATGTTTTTCTTAGCTACAGAAAAAAAGACAGAGCTGAAGCTAAGAAGGTTATGAGATTGATTCATGAAAACGAGTTCTGCAGAGATATTGCTATTTGGTATGACGAATATCTTGTTCCGGGTGAAGAGTATAACGATGCAATAGAGGAAGCGATGAAAAAGAGCGCATTGTTTGCCCTTGTTGTTACACCGAGTCTCCTGGAGGATCCAAATTATGTTAAAGACATTGAATACCCAAATGCAAATGAACTGGATAAGATAATAGTTGCTATCAAAACACAGGAAGTTGATTTTCCAAAACTATTTGAAACATATGAAGGAATCGGAGAGCATATTGTGGATAGTGATGCTTCCCAGGTGTCTGTGAGGCTACGCAGTCTTCTTAAAGATATTGCTTTAAGAAAAAACAACGATTCGTCCCATAATTATTTTATAGGACTTGCTTATCTTAATGGCATTGATGTTGAGATAAATAAAGAGAAAGGTGCAGAAATCATTAGAACTGCAGCTGAAGATGGGCTCCCTGAAGCAATGGAAAAGCTTGCAGATATTTACAGTGGGGGGCACGGAGTGGCAAGAAATCATCCAGAGGCACTAAAATGGCAGCAAAAATATGTTGATTGGATTAAGGCAAATGATTCATCAGAGGATCATTATAAAACACTCTATACCGGGCTAACAAAAATAAAGAAGCTCATGAGCGTGTATTCCGATATAGGACCTATTAGTCGTGAAATTCTTGAATGTGCTGAAAAAATGAGGGAAGAGGATTGTGAAGGATGGCTTGAGTATCTTAGGGATGCATATTATGCAATGACTGAGTATTATGCCAATAGTGGTGATAGAGAAAAAGCAAAGGAATACAGTGAGAAATATCTTAATCTTTATGAAAAAGACCGAGAGACTGGAGATGCAGAACTACTGCATGCATATCGTTCTTTGACCAGAATTAATTGGGGAGTTGATAAGAATTGGGAAATAGAGCTGACAAAGGCAACAATCAAATTGATGGAAGACAATAGTCTTGAGTTTAATGAATCATATGGTTATAGGGAATATCTGAATGAATGCAGATCGTGCTATCATGAGCTTTCGAGAGAGGGATTGGTAAGTGAAGCAAAAGCCATGAGTGACAAAATCGAAAAGTACGGAAGCGACGTGATTGCAGCATGTGAAACATCGGAGGATTATCAATCTGCGGTAAAGCTTTGCGATGATATTGCGCATATGTATAGCTATATTGGTCCCAATAATCCTGACACGCCCTTTGATCGTTTGCCGTGGGACGATGATTATAAATCGATGATTTGGTTTGGAAAAGCCTACGATATTTGCACAATGCTTGCCGAGCAAGATGACAGTTTTCATTGGGCATATAAGGCGTTTTGCTATTACCATGGGATGTATAGCAGGGATCGGGATGCAGATGTGTTTAAGGAACTGAATTACTGCAAGAAAATGCTTGAAATGATAGAAAACATGGAATCACGTGCGGCCTCTCAGGAAGACTATCAGGAGCTTGATAGTGCATATAGTATTATGTCAGGCTTGCCGGATTATTTAAGCATGGATGAAATAGAATGGAACTTGAGGAGATTAAAACTAAAAAGCAATTTTTATGAAGAGTATGAGAATTATAAAGAAATAATAAAGGCATATAAAGATGTTTTGGTATTTCCCATAAACAGCGTACTATCGGACATGGGAGATTATATAGAAAGAATTAAGGACTTGTATCTCATTGATGATGATTATTCTGTTCGTCTCTTTATTTACATGAGTGAAAAATATAGGGAATGTGGAGACATTGATGCGTCAAAGAAATGGCTTGACTATGCAATATCAAGAGCTGCAAACACGACCCTCGAGGATGAAGATGCGATTCCTTTGTTTAGCTACA
This sequence comes from uncultured Eubacteriales bacterium, assembly GCA_902797405.1. GTDB lineage: Bacteria > Bacillota > Clostridia > Peptostreptococcales > Anaerovoracaceae > Eubacterium_B. The sequence goes on from CADBSP010000097.1 coordinate 5,771, forward strand.
TGAGTAGAACGCTTAAAGAACAAGGTGACAATGATACATCAAAAATAATACTTGACTATGCAATTGCAAGGGCTGCAGCCACAACAGGATATGCGATGTTCACAGCTAAAACACCTTTTGACAATGGCGGTATTTTCGAAGATCTGTTTGGTTTAGGAAAACTTTGTTTTGAAATTGCCCCGGATGAAGAGAAAATTGTTTTCAGAAAAATGGTAGAGATGTATGAGAAACTCGAAACAGAGAAACGAATTGGTCAAGAAGAGCAAGAGTATGATGAAGAAAATATTGCGGATGTCTGTAGACTAATTGCTGATTATTGTAAATCAACCGGGAGACATGAAGAAGAGTATTTTAGAAGAAAAGCGGTGGAGGTTTATAGCGGTCTTTGGAATAGGGTTAATGCTTATAGAGTTAAAACTTATCTGGAAGATGTGCTTTTAAGTACCTTGAATTTGGTTGAGTGCTTGATCAGAAATGCAAAAAAGGACGAAGCTAAAAAAGAAATGAAAGCTATGGAGGGGTTGCTTAAAGATGCCTGGGATGTATGGGAGAAAAGAATAGATAAATCTTTATACGAATATTATCAGAGGGAATATGATCGAGTTAAAAAAATGATTATGGACAGTAACAATTAATGCAATGAAAACCCCCCAAGCACTTAATATACACAAGAACTAATCGATGGATTTTTTTAAAGAACAAAGTATACAGAAATGGTTTCTTTGCTAAGGAGGTGCTAATATGGGAATGGACTTCAAAAGAATAAAAAAGGAATACCAAGGTTATAGGGAAAAGGAAAGAAAAAGGATAATCGAATATCTCTTGAGCAAAACCGATGATCAAGGAGAACCTCTATTTGCAAAGTTGAGCTATAAAGGCGGCTCTGGTCGACCTAATTATGGGAATAGAGAAGAGCGACCGATAGAGGGGACCTATGACCTTTCTAACTGGAAATACATATCGACAGAGTATAAGGGGAGGGAGTTACTCATTTCTCTGCAATGCTTTGATCTTGATCCGAAGTCTCGAAATATACATGTGTTGTATGATCGGATTGGGGTCTTGTTTGATGCTGCCGATATAGTTGATGTGGCAGGAACAAAGGTGTCAGATGCCTTTCTAAAAATGAAGGTCAGCAAATGGGAACTTCCGTTGGAGGATAAAGATATAGAGGCTTTGGTAGAGTGGATTATAAAAGAATTCAACTAATAGTTGCGTGATTTCATGAGTACTGAGTAATAGAATTAGTGTGGATTACAAGGAGTCACTTAATGCTTTGGTTGGAAGCTTCGTTAACCTGGAATATGGGTTGCCAAATGGAATCAAGGTAAAACTTTTGGATGATCAAACCACGTACTTGGGTAATCAGTTGGAATGTGAGTTTGGCGGGGATAGGTGTTTCGGAGTCCTTGCCAATATGGACTTAATCCTGGTGTGTACCTACGAAGCGGAGGGAAAGAATCAGGAATTGGTGTTTTATAAGAAAAGGTAATTTAAAATGATATTATTATCAAGGAAACGGTTCTCAGAATCGTTTTTTTTATAGGGAGCTTTTATGGTACAATGGAAAAGTTAAGAAAAGGAGGAAAAAAGGATGAATACGTTGACCCGTGGAAGTGTAAACCCCTCTGGAAAGCAAAAGGCTTTTTTTGCATCAATACCATCCGACTTGGCGTATCTCAGTGATACTGCAAAGCATATTTTCCAATCATCAAATATAGCAATTTATTATGATGAAGATGGACAAACTGAAAGAATTCCGGATGAGACCATTCTAGATATGAACTTTGTTATTGTTCTTCTAACGGAGCAGACATTTAATACGGATAACGACATTACCAATCGCGTCATCCCAATTTCAATTAAGAACAGAATCCCGATATTGCCTATTGGTATTACCAAGGAAGTTGGGCCTAAGATGACCGGATATTGTGAGCAAATGGGGATACAAAGCCTGGACGTTCTTTTCCCGAATAGTGAAGATGATACAGAAATAGGATTTAAGACCAAATTGGAAAATTGGTTGAAAAGTAAACTTGTAACAGGTGATAAAAGCCAGCGGATAATGAGCAATTTCCTCATAAGTGCTTTTATAAGTTACAGAAAGAAAGATAGAAGAATACTCCTGGATATAATCGACTCTATTAATAGAAAAGAAAAGTGCAGGGAGGTTCAGATTTGGTTTGATGAATTCCTGACACCAGGAGAAGGATATGACGAAGAAATACAGAAGATGATTGATGATTCATCTATATTCATTTTTCTTCTGACTGAACATATGATAGAAGAAGATAATTACGCTTTACGTGAAGAACTGGAAAGAGCAATAGAAACGGAGAAAGAAATAATTGTAGTTGACCTAATCGAAGGAGAACACAATCTGCCTTCGAGATTGCAAGAATACTCCAAATACACCATCGTAAAAGGTGATCAGGGCTTTGATGATTTGGTTGAGCTGGTAGAAAAATGTGTGCCTGATACTAGCGGGTATAGTCTTGAGGAAGCAAGAGAACATAGATATCTTTTGGGAATGGCGTATTATTATGGAATAGGAGTTATTGCTGATAAGGAATATGGTCTTCGTTCGATTAAAGAGGCAGCAGAGGCTGGCTGCGGCGATGCCTTGGACACTATGGTGGCAATTTCAGTTGAGGAATATGGGAATTTCGAATCCGCCATTTACTATCAACAAAAAATCGTGGACATGAATGACCATCGGGCAATGGAAACAAAGAAATTAGAAGATGTTGAAAAATGTTTGCGTAGCATGACGGTTCTCGGCGATTACTATTTTGAAAACCAAGATGTTTTAAGCCATGAGGAAATATATAAGAATATTATTGCAGCAATAAGAGGAATCACAAATCATAGTGAATATGCAGGTTTGCTTGAGATTGCCAATATGGCATGCATCAAATTGGGAGATATGGCAGATTTAAGGATTGAGAAGACAGAAGCTTCTGATGATAGGGTAAACTACCTAAATCAGGCAAGGTATTGGTATGAAAGTGCTTTTGAGTATGGGGAGAAATTCGCTGGCTTTGAAGAATCTCTAAAGAGCAAAAGGATGATATACGCTCCGCGTATAAGAATTGCAGATGAAGAGTATAATTGGACTAATAAACCATTTGAGGAAGTTATAGAAGATTATCTGAAAACACTAGAAATGGTTGCTGAAGCGGATAGAGATTATTCTTGTGAGGAAACGAGGGCAGACCTGGCTGCTTGTCATAAACCTTTAATGGAAATATATAATACGGTGGGTAATAGGGAGAAGGCCCTTGAACATGGAGAAAAACTGCTGGAATACGCGAGACAAGGATATTTGGAAACTAGAAGATTTCACCGGCTGATAAAGTATATGGAGGCATTGGAATTAGTATCAAAATTGCAATATGAATGTGGGCTCAAGGAGGAAGCTCGGTTAAATCTGAATAAAGGGATCAAAGCAAGAATGAGTTATTTGGAATCTCCGTTTTTTGTTGGTAGAGAAGGTAGCAGAAGAACTGGGGCTGTCCAATTGGTTGCAGATATGTATCATGCAGCTATAATTGCAGAGGAACTTAACCGTGACCAAGAGGCGAAAGAGCATAGGATTAATATTTCCACTATTGTTGATTATTATAATCTTGCACCGCTGCTTGAAAAAATGGGGTTAGGTGATTTATAAAACATGAGAGTAAGATTGAGATTGTATAATCTAAAGGCTTAATCAAAAATGAGGAAATTCGTGGCTTTAAAATTTAAATATGTACGAATCCAGGGAAAGGAATTAGCTCCCAACACCATGCACGCCTACGTATCAATTATAAGTAGAGATGTGAGAACAAAGAAGAAAGGATGCCAAATATGAGAAGCATAGTAACATACGATACACAACATGGAAGCGCCAAGAGGCTGGCAACAATTATAGCTGAGAGATTAGGCGCTCTTTGTGTGAATGTGGATACACCTTTTCAAGTGGAAGATGAGACCAAGTACGACGCGCTGATTATGGTTTTCGGCTTTAGAGGACCATATACTGCACAGTTAACAAAGCTCTTCTTAAGCAAGATGGAGGGAAAGCTTAATAACAAGCACCTGATAGTTGTTGGTGAAGGACTTTTCTCCGAGAAGGAATTCCCCTCCGTTGCAAAGGACATAGAGAATATGGCAAAGCCGGCCAGCTTTAATTCATTTTTTATGAAAGGCCAGTTGAGGGTTGCAACCTTAACTCCAGAAGAACAGGCCCTCTTTGGAAAGTTCAGTGAACTAACAGGAATGAAGATTGAGGATATGGGTGAGTTCAGCGATGAGGACGCAGAGGGAATCGCGGAAAACATCGAAAGACTATTGGAAACCCTTCCGGTAATAGAGGACGAAAGAGCAAATCTTCCAAGATGGATTTGTACAGTTTGCGGATATGTACATACAGGGGAGGAGCCACCTGCAGAATGTCCAACATGCCATCAGCCAGGTTCCGTATTCAAGAGAATGGAGTAAAAAATAGGTAATCCGTTTAAAAAAACCAATCTGATGGATGATCAGGGGTTCACGCTGCGTAGCCTCCGGCTCGCAGCTGAAGTCTCTCGCCGGCCTCATTCAGGCCGGCTTCGACCATCGGCTATTCGACAACCCACCGGGCTGTCTCACTTACGCCGATGCCCTCTCGGGTTCGAACCTCATTTGCTATCCAAATAGTAAAAAACAGAGACCAAATGGTCTCTGCTTTTTACTGGTGGATGATCAGGGGTTCGAACCCTGGACACC
>CADBSP010000098.1 GCA_902797405.1 uncultured Eubacteriales bacterium
GGCTGATGTTGCCGGTGAGATTGTCTTAGCTCTGGATTTAGCTCCAAATATTTCTTAATTACCTTCCAATGCAGTATCTCTCACAGAGTCTGCAATCGATCTGGGGTGGTACCCCAATTCATTTGTTGCCTTTGCATGAGAAAAGAAGCCGTTGGCATGCAACGTCTGAATCGAATATTTTGTTAAAAGCGGTTTCTTATTTCCAAAATGGGATGAACACCATTCATTGATCGGAGCGATGATTTTCACAATTCCTTCAGGAATCATGAGTTTTTTTGGCTTCTTATTCTGTAAAGCACAAGTTATCTCCATCAGCTTTTCTATGGAAATATAGTCACCGTTGAGAATATAGGATTCCCCGGGTTTACCCTTCTCTTCACAAAGAAGCATCCCCTCCACTACATCTCTAACATCTACAAAATCATATCCGCCTTTAATTATAAAAGGTATTTGACCATTATACATTGCTTTAACAGTGCGGACGGAGAAATTATTATTGTACTTGTCTCCTGGGCCAATGATGCCGGATGGATGAACCATCACAAGATTTAGTCCCTTCGCTGCATAGTCCAAGGCTACAGTGGCCGCTTCGGCCTTGCTCTTTGCATACTCACCTGTAACAAGATCAGGAGAGAAAACATCAGATTCGGTAATTACATCTGGGAACGGCTTTTCGGGAATACCATGTACACTATTTACATAGATAACCTTCTCAACATTTGTTTCAAAGGCTTTCTGCAGTATATTTTTTGTACCATTGACATTTACGTCCCATAAAGCAGGGTTATTATTGGATAAAATCGTTATAATCGCTGCACAATGAAAAAGGGTAACGCAATCGAACCCATTTCTATCGAAGAATGGCACCAAAGAATCTGCGTCCCTTACGTCCCCCGTAACATACTGGACATCATCGGGAATCAAACTTTCTTCTCCCGGTAATACCAGTACACGTATATTCTCTTTTTTTTCCCTCAGTCTTTCCAACAGAACAGATCCTAAATGCCCTGTTGCACCGGTAATCAAGTATAATTTCTTCATACAATTTCCCACCATTCCAATTTTATACAAAATGGAAAGGTTAGTCAACAAAAAATAGTACGAAAGTACTATTTTTGTGTAAAAAATATATATTTTACGGTTTATACAACATTAAACATTGTAATATTTATCAAACTCAGCCGGAGTGGGTATTTTTGCCAATTCTGCACATTCCTTGCGTTTTAAAGATATAAAATTCTTTATTAACTCTTCAGGGAATACTCCGCCCTTCAGCAGATATTCATAATCTTTTTCCAAAGCATTAAGAGCTTCTTCCAGACTGGTTGGAAGCCCTTTTAGCTTGGCTTTTTCTTCATCCGGTAGATTATAAAGGTTTACATCATAAGGTCCCCAGCCCTCTTTTCTCGGGTCAATCTTGTTAAGTACACCATCCAGACCCGCCATAAGAATCGCAGCATATGCGAAATACGGATTGCATGTGGCATCCGGGTTTCTTAATTCGAAACGTCTCAGTTCCGGTGTTTTGGCATATGCAGGAATTCTGATTACGGCGCTTCTGTTTGAAGTTGCATAACCAACGGTTACAGGAGCTTCAAATCCAGGCACTAAACGTTTAAACGAATTGGTACTTGGGTTGGTTATTGCGCATAATGAATCAATGTGTTTTAGAAGACCTCCAATGAAATAATGGGCTGTTTCACTTAGATGAGAATAGCCCTTGTCGTCGGAAAACACGGGCTTCTTTCCCTTCATAAGAAGCATATGAACATGCATTCCGCTTCCGGCCTCGCCATAGACAGGCTTAGGCATAAAGGTTGCGCTCATTCCGTATTCCTGAGCTACATTTTTGATGATATATTTAATCATCACTGATGCATCAGCCATCTTTGACATCTCGCCAAGCTGAGGCTCAATTTCGAATTGTCCGCTTGCACTTACTTCAGGATGATGGTATTTAATCGGAATTCCTGCTTCTTCCATTCTAAGAACCATCTCGCTTCTCATGTCATAAGTAGAGTCCTGAGGCTTCGCTACATGATAGTTCTTCTGGAAAGGAACAATATTTCCTGTACCCTCTTCATCGCTGTTCCAATGAGCTTGATTGAAATCAACAAAGGCTTCCTGATAACTGCTATCTACCTTCCATCCGGCTTCATCAAAAAGATAAAACTCAAATTCCGGAAGTATAATCATTTTATCGGCAATTTTAGTTTTCCTCATATATTCTTCCGCAGCCTTAACTATATTTCTGGGATATTGAGGAAGGGGTCTATTCTTTGGATGATCGATTATCATCACATCACCACTCATAGAAAGGGTTGATATTTCACAGAACGGATCAATCATAGCCGTTGAAACGTCAGGTATGAACACCATATCGCTCTTTTCAACAACTGCATATCCATAATTGGAGGCATCAAACCCTACTCCGTCCTTTAATGTGTCTTCATTAAAGCCACTGGCCGGGATCGTAACATGTCTAAAGTTACCGTTGATATCAATCATTTTGAAGTCCACCATCTTAATGTCATTATCCTTGATGTACTTCATTACTTCTTTTGCATTCTTGAACATTTTTTTCTCCTAAATTAAACGAGAGCAGTAACAATAATCTGTACAACAATTACCCTTACACGCTCCCGATATATTATACGTTAAGTTGTCACCTATTCCAAGTCATTTTTAAATGATTTAAGGCAAATAGCTTTAGGCTATAATTACTCCTTTTCCTCCAATGTTTCGGCGGATTTTCCAAGCAATTCTCTGATTTCCAAGTGTTGCGGACATACCTTTTCACACATTCCACATTTTATGCAGTCAGAGGCTTTTCCATGCCCATCTGCCGTTACAACATTATTGTAATAGAAAGAAGCATTCCAATTCTTAAATGTTTCAAATGAATTCATTGCAGCAAAAACATCCGGAATCAAGATTTCCTTTGGACAATGGTTTTCCTCTATACAGTATTTGCATCCTGTACATGGAATCAAATTTAAGTTATTAAATATTGCGCTTACCTTACTGATAGCCGCACGTTCATCATCAGTAAGAGGTTTAAAGTCCTGCATGGATGAAATATTATCAATCATCTGCTCCATATTGCTCATGCCAGAAATGACCATGGCAATATTCGGAAAACTGGCAGCATAGCGCACAGCATAACTGGCATTACTTCCACCATTAAGGTCTCTTAGAATTTTATCTGCTTCATCAGGAAGGTTAACCAGATTACCTCCCTTTACAGGCTCCATTACAATAACCGGCTTATTATGCTTTTCACAAACCTCATAAACTCTTTTACTATCTACAGAGGTGTCATAGTAGTCAACATAATTCAACTGAATCTGTACTATTTCTACTTCCGGATGTTCTGTAAGAATCATGTCCAGAGTTTCGGCATTATCGTGGAATGAAATACCAAAATGTTTTATTAACCCCTCTTCTTTAAACTTATATGCAGTCTCATATGCCTTACATTCTTTAAACTTTTTGTAGTTGTCGCGGTTCTGTGCGTGCATCAAGTAAAAGTCAAAATAATCGACACCGCAAGTCTTAAGCTGACTCTCTATAAAAGGTTTAATGTCTTCCTGTTTTTTATAATAAGGATCTGTGAGTTTGTTTGTTAGTAAGAATTTATTCCTTTCATAACGTTTTGCCAGACAATCTCCTATTGCAATTTCAGATTCACCATTTAGATAACCATGTGCAGTATCAAAATAATTGAATCCTGCATTTATAAAAGAATCTATCATCTCATTGAATTCTTCATAGTTAACCTTAGCATCACTCATCGGAAGCCTCATACAACCGAATCCAAAATTACCTTTAATCTCCGGAAAAAACTTATTATCAATCATTTACTACCTCCAAATGTAATAAGTAAATGGCTTATTATTCCAGCTCCTTATTATCGTCTTTTTAATAATATCATCTATCACCCTAAAAGAAAACCTATAAAGTCCTCCTTGGATAGTCCCTGAAAATACTTTGGTATATCAATGTCAGCGAGAGTTTCCCGATATGAATCCTCCTTGTGATTCACGCCCTGAAGAAGATTGCAAAGTTCCTCGGGTTCTACATAACTAAAGAAGTCCCCTTTAAACTCTATATTCTCAACTTTCCCTCTTTTTATGGTTATATAGGCTTCTACCAATCCACAACCCTCAAAATATTTTTTTCTGAGAATGCTGCATTCAGGAGATCTACCGTAATTCCAATCCCATGTATCATATCTTTCTTTTTTTATGCGCTCTATTGACTCCTTATCCTGCTCGGAAAGAATATATTCTCTACCTTTGATAGACGAAGCAATCTTATTTAAAAATGCTTTTCTAAAATCTTCTAGTTTTGTTTCTGCAAAGTCTCCGCAGAGATAGGCGGAAACGTTGGTAACTCTGGATATTGTTGAGGCTACACCCTTTGATTTTATCTTTTCAGGGTCAACTCTTAAGGCCTTCGACACCATATCCAAATCGGAATTAAACATAATTGTACCATGATGCATCACCCTGCCCATCTTTACATACTGAGCATTACCCGAAAATTTTTTTCCGTCAATTGTAACGTCGTTTCTACCATTAATCACTGCCTTTACATTATATTCAGAAAGAGCTTCAACCAGCGGCTCACAAAAGACTCTAAAATCAAGTCCATCGTTCTTTGTATTTTCGGTGATGAAGGTGAAATTCAAATTTCCAAGGTCATGATAAACAGCACCTCCACCGGAAAGTCTCCTTACAACCTTAATATCATGTTCCTTCACATATGTTTCATTGATTTCCGCCAAAGTATTCTGGTGCTTTCCAATAATGATGGCATTGTCGTTTTGCCAGAGCATAAAGTATGAATTCTCCTTTGGAAGCGACTCAAACACATACTCCTCAACAGCAAGATTGTAAGCGGGATCAGTAGTATTAAGATTTAAGAGAAAAAAATCTGACATTTGCTCCTCCTTGTCTTCGTACGCCTCGGTCTTGGTGCCGAGTATAAATGACAAATCCAGGTTTTCGGAGCCGAACCTAAGATTACCTTTTTCCAGAACACCTCTAACAAAATTCATTGGCGGTTCCCCTATAAAGCCTGCTACAAAGACATTTCGAGGATTGAAGTATAGATTATGAGGCTTATCAACTTGCTGTATTTCACCGTCCTTCATCACCACAATTCTATTTGCCATGGTCGTTGCTTCTGTTTGGTCATGAGTCACATAAATTGTGGTTGCTCCGGTATCTTTATGGATCTGCATGATTTCAAAACGCATAGTTACGCGCTGCTTCGCATCCAGATTGGAAAGAGGCTCATCCATTAAGAACACCCCAACCTTGCGGATCAATGCGCGACCGATAGCCACACGCTGTCTCTGACTTCAAATCTGACTTATACAATATTATTATACCATAAAGGATACAAAACATAGTTCTAAATCTATATAAACACTAATCAATTGTAACTCTACACTAATCAAGATTGAAACCTCAACTCTCCTTGTTTTGAGATAGCAATAATGATAAAATGTTTAACAATTCTATTAGGAAAAGGTTTAAAAAATGATTATCAAGAATGTTAAGATTTTTATAAATAGAAAGTTTGTGAATGGCACCATAGAATTCAGCGATGTCATTCTTAGCATTGATGCGGAGAACGATATTCTAATAAATGGTGATTCGAATAGCCAGTCCAATCCAGGCAATATAGACATCATAGATGGATCCGGTTGTTATTTGATTCCCGGGCTTATTGACGTACATACCCATGGTGCTATGAATGCCGATGCTAGCGACGGAAGCACTGAGGGAATAGAAACAATGGGTCGCTATTATGCAGCCCAAGGTGTAACGGGATGGTGTCCGACTACTATGACGCTTAAAGAACCTGAACTTGCAAAAGCCGTATCTTCCATTGCTGATTACGAGCGTCCAATCAATGGAGCAAAAGTCTTAGGCATCCATATGGAAGGTCCCTTTGTATCAAAAGAAAAATGCGGAGCTCAGAACCCCGACAACATCTCCCTTCCAAACCTGGATTTGATTCACCGATTAAATGATATATCCGGAGGACTTATTAAGCTAATTACTATTGCTCCCGAAGTACCCGGGGCTATTGATTTCATAAAAGAAGCAAGTAAGGAATTTACCATTTCCGTTGGGCATACAATGGCAGATTACGATACAGCCTTAAACGCATTTAGGTCTGGAGCCAACCACGCAACGCATCTCTTTAACGCCATGCCTCCTCTGGGACACAGAGACCCGGGTGTTATTGGTGCATCTTTTGATGGAGGCGCAATGGTGGAACTCATTACAGATGGATTTCATATTAGCCCAAGTGTTATAAGAATTACTCATCAATTGTTCGAAGATCGATTAATTCTTATATCCGACTCCCTTAGATGCGCAGGTATGCCGGATGGCGACTACGAATTGGGTGGGCAAATGATAACCATGACCGACGGAAAAGCATATATGAAAGGTACTACCACAATTGCAGGCTCATCTATTCATTTGATAGAAGGGCTCCGTCGTGCGGTTAGTTTTGGTATTCCTCTGGAGGACGCGGTGTTGGCAGCCACGTTCTCTCCTGCTAAGTCCATAGGTGTCGATAACGAAGTAGGAAGAATCGCTGTAGGTAGAGCTGCCGACTTGGTTCTCCTGGATAAGGATCTAAACGTAAAGCACGTATTTATCGATGGACAGTCAATCAAATAATTATCTAACTATTACAAACAAGGAATTATACTTTACTTTACTTTACTTTACTTTACTTTACTTTACTTTTCTTTTCTTAACTTATCTTAAACTTAACTTATATAATCGACAAATTAAGGCCTAGGGCCTAGGATCACTTTATTGTTCTCATTTGAAGCCAACTCTTCTAATTCCTCGTAGATTGGAAATCTCTCGCTAAGGACCGCATATGGTTGTTTTCTTGCAACTAAAAAGAATTGCGGGTTTTCATCATCTACGGATAAAGACGATAGAACATCCGCTTCCATAAAAACGCTTATCAATTCCATACATTTTTCATATCGTGGTCCTTTTACTTTGCTGTTAACTGCCACTGCATCAGCGTAAACGCGAGGCAAATCATCATTTTCGCTGAAACTAATTGTTTTAATTCCGGTTCGAGAAATACGGTCACTAAGAAAACGCATACTCTCGCTGAAACCGATATACCCTTTCCCAACCCCGGAATCATATGCTAATGCAACTTGAGTATCGTCATCTTCTTCGTGAGCATCAACAGCCAGCTGATCAATAAGACTCATCAAGTCATCTTCGTCACCCATCGCTGATGGATTTGCTTCTTTCAGTCTGTCTGCAAGAATTTCATGGATATACTGCGACCTGTTCAAGGGAGTTTTTGAATTAATGACCAGTAGTTCGGATTCATTAATTAAATCTGTAAGATGCGTAGCATCGGCAATATCATCACAGTCTAAATCATAAATGAGAAAGTTCCCGCAAAGGAAAACCGGAATCCCATACAGTTTACCATCAACTGTCAAACCTTCCAGAGCAAAAGGAAAAACATCATCTAAGTTCTGAATCTTGTTCGAATCAATTGGCTGAATCCAGCCTTTCTCTATTAGGGTCTCCTGCATAACAGCATCATACATAAAAACATCTATGCCATCCGGCTGAGTATCATCATAACAATCCCATTCAGCCCGAACTAGTTCAATTTCCGGTTCAATTTCAGCCCAACGCTGTTCAATTAATTCCTGATAATACTCAGTATCAGGTAAATAAGGGTAAACTGCATACGTAAGTTTATCAACATCATTTTTGCTGCATGATGTGAGAAAAACTGTAAAAAGTAAAATGATTATTGCTAAATGTTTTCTCATGTTTTTCGCCTTCTGTATATCCTTCTAGTTCTCCTCTATTAGAAGCCTGTGTTTGTATTAGATGAGTCCTTCCGGTTCTGCCGCCTGTCTTATTATGTTTACTGATTTCATAAAAGCATCTCGCTCTTCTTCCGTCATCATCACTTCGTGTATATCTTCAATTCCGTTTCTCCCTATAATTGATGGAACAGAAACAGCAATACCTTGAACTCCATATTCACCCTGTAAGACTGAAGAAACAGGAAGTACCTCTCTGGTATCCGAAGCAATTGATGAAATAATTCTGCAAGCCGCAGAAGATACACCTGTGCTTGTGTATCCTTTCCCCTGAAAGATTCTATATGCTTCTTTTTTAAAAGCATTTTGAAAAATCTCCAGATTCGGAATCAAGCTGACATCTGTAACTGTTTTAAGATACTCTTCCAAACTAAGGCCCATCACCCTGACAGAACTAAGCAAACCAACTGCACTTAATCCATGCTCTCCTACAACTGAAATTTGGACCGATTTATCGGATAAATCCAAAAGTTCAGCAACATATCTTATTAGTCGAGCACTTTCCAAAAGGGTCCCGGTACCTATCACCTTATGCGGATTTTGACCGGTTACCTGTTGTATCTTCATCGTAATGATATCCAAAGGATTAGTTAAACAAATAATTATAGCATCCTTGTTATATCGAATGACTTCAGAGAATATCTCTTCTGCAATGACGCAGTTATCATGTGCCATCTCTAAACGAGTTGCTTTCATTTTAGCAGTTCCTGCGGTATAGATAATTATATCTGCACCCTCTACTCCATCATATCCTGCACTAAAGAGTTTAGGTCCAAACCCTCCTCTCAGAATTGCCGCATCTCTGGCATCCATTACCTCGGCATCAATTACTTCTTTTCGTCTTCCGATAAGAGTAATCTCTCTAATCATATTCACATGTTGCAATTCATGAAAAAGTGCTTTACCCACATTTCCTGCACCAATTACTGCTACTTTCATTCTTTCCTCTCCTCTATCTTTTGGAACCTTTGCTGATGGATATTACGCCATACTTATCAAAATCATTGCCTTGATTCTATTCATAATAAAGCATTGTCATAAATGGGATGGTGGCGGTGGTATCTTCTACTGTATCATACGTGTAAAGGCCATCTGATATACCATAGGCAGTTACATACTCGTCCTTCTTAATTTGACGTTCTTCGTCCGAATGTCTCATATATGCAACATATATGGCATCATCATCATCTTCATCTGTAGTGATTATATACTCGCAATAATTATCTTCATCTTCCCATACGTAAAAAATCTTACCCTGTACTTTGATTATATTGCCATCGTTTAGTTCCGGCTCGTTAAGTAAAGAATCATAAGAAACTTCCTTTGCACTCTCTTTAATTTTATCTATTTCACTCGGAAAACCATTGCTGAATGTTCCAGAGTAAATAATGTCACCGGCAGGATTATAAAAGGTTCCTTGACCATCGTACACCTGGTTTTTCCACTCACCCTCATAAAACTTGGCGCCATTGTAAGTAACTGTTCCGTTTACAATCTCGGAATCAACAAAAGTACCCTCTTCTGTCATGACTACATCGGGCCAGGTTATTTTGCCCTGACCTTCCATTTGACCATCGACCCATTCACCTTCATAGGTCCAAATGTTTCCATTATCACTTTCAGTCTCAAAACTACCGTTGCCATTAGGCAGATTATTCTTCATTTCGCCTGAATAAATCCCAGCCCTTTGACCATCATGATGCAGATCCAAAGTGATTTCCATTTTGTCTACAGTTATGATTTCCTCGCCATTATTCTGAATACTGCCACTGCTCTGTCCACAAGCACTTAAGCACAGGGCAAGCATAATTGATATTACTACTAATAATCTCTTTTTCATCGTGTCCCTCCAAAAATATCTCTTATTCTCTTCCTCTTGATTTCTTATCATCATATTTGCCTTTAATCGCAAGTCCTATTGTTCCATCAGAGATTAAAGCCGTAACATAACCTGCAAAACTAAAGTCAAATCCAATACTAGACATATTAATAAACGCAAATAGTAATTTGATAATATCAATAGCTAATAGAATATAAAATATAGTCCAGGTTTTTTTCTCTCCCAAATCTTTGCCATATGCCAGCATTAGAAGCGTTATGATCTTGCAAATATTTAATACGCTGATCAGATACATTAATGTGGTCGATTTATAAAAGAATAAATCAATAAATACAGTTAAGATACATACAATAACATTTAAAACTAAGAATAGTTTGTAATACTTTGCAGCTTGCTTACTGTAATCTTTTACAAGATATAAGACACCTGTCACCAGCATAATCAAAATAACAATCATCAATACTACATTGCTAATACTTGAAAGTCTGTCCATACTAGTAGTTGAATTAGTAAATCCAATTAAGAAATTTACAGTTGCTCCAATTGTGCCAAGTATCATCAAACACATTAAAGCTAGATGAGAAATTATTAACGCATTTAGTCTTTTCATTTATAACCCTCCTTTGAATATACATCTATAAAAAAAAGTATTTTTACATGTCAACATGTCAGATGGAAAAGTGTCTACACTGGTATTAGACCGTAAATTTAGCCCCTACCGACAAGCACCAAAATCAGCCCAAAAAATCTTTGGAGCCTCGAAAATACCCCCCTTCACATTTAATGCATTTTATTACTTTTTGTGGTGAAAAAGAACGATATAGCTGCCATCACCTTTGGTCAGCAGAGCCGTTACAGAAGAATCAGTCTCATGGGCCGTTCCAAATACAGAATATCCCTGCTTCTCAAAGTAAGCAAGACCTTCATCGTAATTATCAACATTCACACGCATTCCGAGATAGCCTTCCTTGAAATTGTCGGCCGGAAAATGTGAACATACGAGATCTATGCGTCTCATTTTCTCATTTTCTAGAACCGCATATTCCAGATATTCTATCTCAGGCCTGTGTTTGAGCTCAAATCCAAGTTCTTCAGTATAACGAC
>CADBSP010000099.1 GCA_902797405.1 uncultured Eubacteriales bacterium
AACAGTAAAGAAGGCATTGGAAGCACTGGAAGGCGTTGAGTCTGCAGAGGTCAGCCATGAGAAGGGAACTGCGATTGTAACAGCAGCTGATTCAGTCTCCGAGGATGTTCTAAAGAAGGCGGTTGAGGGTAAGGAGTACGTAGTTCTCGGAATCGAATAATCTTTATCGAAGTCGAAGGCAGTTCATTGTTAAATCGAGAAATTGCAACAAATCTAGAATGCAATCTGTAAAAATCCAGAACGCAATCTGTAAAAAACCGAGCAATTGTCAATAATCCAGAACGCAATCCATATTCATAGGCGACTGAATTTGTGATATAATACATGAAAACTAAGTGTGAGTATTCGGTGTATTCAGATTTTTTTCGATGAAATAACTATGCCTAAACTAATAACTGATCTAGCCATAATGCTATTAACTGCTGCAGTAGTGGCAGTCATATTCAAGAAAATAAAACAACCGCTGGTATTGGGATACATACTGGCGGGTTTTTTAGTTGGACCGTTCATGCCGTATTTCTTTACGGTTGAAGATTCCCACTCAATAGAAACGTGGAGTGAAATAGGAATAATAATACTCATGTTTAGCCTCGGACTGGAGTTCAACCTGCACAAACTGATAAGTGTCGGAAAGACTGCGGTTGTTACGGCCCTGGTAGAGGTTTTCGGTATGCTTGTAGTGGGGTATACCCTGGGACAACTGCTCGGCTGGGGAGTGATGGACAGCATCTTCCTCGGTGGAATGCTATCCATGAGCTCGACCACAATCATCATCAAAGCCTTTGATGAACTGAAAGTAACCAAGGAAAAATTTGCGCAGCTGGTCTTCGGCATCCTGGTAATCGAGGACATCGCCGGAATCTTCATGATGATAGTTTTATCGACCATCTCCGCCAGCAAAAACATTTCGGGTCTTCAGTTAGGTTTGCAACTCAGCGAAATGGTGCTCTACCTGGCGCTGTGGCTAATCATCGGTATATTTGTCCTACCTACAATTCTAAGGGTGACAAAGAAATTCATGAATGATGAAGTCCTACTTATCACATCGCTTGGTATCTGCTTCGGCATGGTTTTAATCGCGGAAAAACTCGGTTTCTCCTCGGCGCTGGGAGCATTCCTTTCGGGCTCGCTCTTAGCCGGAACGGTGCTAGCAGAAAAAGTTGAGCACCTGACATCCAGCATCAAAGACTTATTCGGCGCGGTCTTCTTCCTCTCGGTCGGAATGATGATAGACCCCGCCATGCTGATTAAATACATAGTCCCGATTATCATAATATCCATCGTCACAGTCGTTGGGAAACTTGTGGTGTCATCCACGGGCGTTTTGCTCTCCGGACAGAACCTGAGTCTGGCAGTTCATTGCGGATCGTCTCTGGCGCAGATAGGGGAGTTCGCATTCATCATCGCATCCCTCGGAATGTCCATGGGGGTAATCGCCGACTACCTCTATCCCATCATTGTTGCAGTTTCCGTAGTAACTACACTCACGACCCCATTCTTCATCAAAAACGCCGGCCGCGTGGAATCCCTCGTGGAGAAGATACTACCAAATAAACTAATCGACATGCTTAACAGCGAAGACGATATTGAATCCGACGACAGCGAATGGTGGAACTATATCAAGCGATACGTAAAAATCACATTGCTCTATGGAGCCCTGATGACCGGTGTGGCTATGATTGCCAGACTACTTATTTATCCGCTCCTGGCTGGAGCTATATCCAATCCGTGGATTCACAATACAATCACCATCGCGATTCTCTTTGTTGGAATTGGTGTATTCGTAAGACCAATGCTGGATCTCCATTCGTCGCAATACACATCGCTCTGGGTAAAGGACGTTTACAATAGACCTCCGCTGGTTGCTCTATCCATAATGCGATTCGTATTGATTGTGTTCATTGCATTTATTACGCTTCAGACCATAATCAAAATTCCGGGAATCATCCTGGCGGCATTAATCGCCCTTGCGATTATGATAGCATATAAAACAGGTTGGATGGCATCGACCTATATCTCTGCGGAAACCAGGTTCAAACTGAACCTAAACGAACGGAGCCTAAAGAATATTGGAGATGGGGATGTTGAATTTCTGGATGAAAAAGTCTTTGTCGGAAAATTCATCGCCAGCGATGCTACCAAAGAGGTGATAATTAATAAGACCCTAAAGCAGCTTAACTGGGGTAGGCGATTCAGGGTTAATATATTTAAAGTTGTTAGGAAAAACAGGCATATTGCCATGCCGGACGGAGACTTTGCTATAGAACCAAGGGACATCTTTTACATAACAGGTAATATGGAGGATATTTCATCGCTATTCTTCTCATTGGGAATTCCCCTTAAGGACAAAGAGTCGCTTCCTACACTCCGTACATATATTGAAAACCAAACAGGCACGGAAAGCGATGTATATGACTATGCGATGCTAATAAAGAAAGGCTCGCCTCTGGTAGGGAAAACCATCAAAGAAAGCGGCATCAGGGAAAAGTACGATTGCATGGTTATCGGTTTCCACAGAAACAGGCTTTTGGTACTTCTGCCTGACACAAATACAATTATTGAAGCAAACGATTTGGTTTGGGTACTCGGCACCAAAACTATGGCGGAGAAACTCTTGAAGGAAACCGAGTATTAAAGAGCGTTAAAGAGCATTAATGTGAAAGTCGAATTGATCAGCATTAATGCGAAAGCCGAATTGATCAGCATTAATGCAAAAGCTGCATAAATAAGAATCAAAGCGAAAGCCTGCTTTCACAAAAGAGTGGGAATAAAAGAGTATAATGGTATAAAAATGCTAGAATAAACAAAATGCGATGTATGTGTACGCGCGAAATAGTGTGCGATAATGAATGGACATCCGTTTTATGGATGTCCATTTTTCAACGATTAGAAACCGTGAAAAGTGTCAATATTTTCTGACAATTCATTCTTGTGAATGCAAAAATTAATTACAGATTTTGATCAAAAAATCGATAATAACAGGCAATAATTGATAATAACTGATAATAACGGGTTATTTTGCTTGCTGGTATTTAGTTAATCCTCTTTGAGACTTATTTGAGTATCACTTCGCATCCAACTGCACGGTTTTGTAAAAACAAATAAAAAAACCTATTTTTTTAGGCGAAAACTCTTGCATTATCTCAATTTTTATAGTATTATACTGAGGCTTGCTTAAGGCGACGATGGGAAAAGTTGCTGAGCTATCAGGTAATTTTCCCTGAGAATTGTCCCTGCACGACGGGGGCGAGGGTGTTCGCCGATTTACTTTGTGCAAAACAGAAGGAAACGCACGGCAGCGTGTACCGAGCAAGCAGGGGTGACCCGAAGAGCCCCAATATATTGAAAAATTCGAGATACGAACCACAACGGATAGTTGTAAGGCTGAATCCCGAATCGCAAACAAAAGCTGAGCAATCGCAATAATAAGAAATATGCAAGCAACCCTGCGACAGACTATCAGCTTAAAACGATTAAGGAGAAGGCCCGATAACAATCGGAAGAGGAAGCCGAATTACAAATTATAAATCGAAATACGGATAACAGATTAAATCGTAAATCGAATTGTAATTTGTAAATCGAATCGTAAATCGAACTATAAATATAAAACCTTAAATATAAATGGTACACGAAGAATGAACACCTTGTACGAGAATAGCGAAAATAGTACAAAACACAGGAGGAAAAAATGAGCGAACTTAAGAAAATCAGAATCAAACTAAAGGCTTATGACCATGCTCTCCTTGATCAGTCCGCAAAGAAAATCGTAGAGACTGCCAAGAAGACAGGCGCTGACGTATCAGGACCGATTCCACTACCGACAGAAAAGGAAGTAGTTACAATCCTGAGAGCTGTCCACAAATATAAAGACAGCCGTGAGCAGTTCGAACAGAGAACACATAAGCGCTTAATCGACATCACAAATGCCACAATCCAGACAACAGATGCTCTGACAAAGATTGACCTTCCGGCAGGCGTAGATATCGAAATCAAGCTCTAAAAGCATCAGGCTTGCCGGGAAAGCGAAATGAAGTTCGGTTGACTGCAAGCCAAAGTCAAGCACAGTAAGTAACTCGTTTACTTAGTAAGAACAGGGTCCACTCACGACCTAAGCCAATGTAGGAAGTGATGAACCTGGTCCAATGTAAGAAAGGTAGAAATATGAAAACAATCTTAGGAAAGAAGATCGGCATGACACAGATCTTTGCTGAAAGC
>CADBSP010000100.1 GCA_902797405.1 uncultured Eubacteriales bacterium
GGGAAGACAACTCTTTTTAACCAACTCACCGGTTCAAACCAGCATGTAGGTAATTTCCCGGGAGTAACCGTTGACCGTAAAGAGGGCGCCATAAAAGGGCGTCCAAACACCAGAATCACCGATCTTCCCGGCATCTATTCCATGTCTCCTTACAGCAGTGAGGAAATTGTATCCCGCAATTTTGTTTTGGATGAAAAGCCGAATGCAATTATAAATATTGTGGATGCTACAAATATTGAACGAAACCTTTATCTTACGATGCAACTTCTGGAGATGAATATTCCGGTTGTAGTCGCCTTGAACATGATGGACGAACTAACCGGGAACGGCGGATCTATTGATATTAACGCTATGGAGGAAATGCTTGGCACTCCGGTGGTTCCGATTTCTGCAGCAAAGAATCAAGGCGTGGATGAACTTATAGAACACGCAATTCATATCGCGCATTATCAGGAAAAACCTCTCCGCCAGGATTTTTGTGATGAATCGGATCACGGTGGAGCAGTGCATAGGTGCATACATGCAGTAGTCCATCTTATTCAGGATCATGCTGATAGAGCAGGACTCCCTGTTCGATTTGCCGCAGATAAGGCAATCGAAGGTGATCAACTCGTAATTGAAAAACTGGACTTAGATCAAAATGAAAAGGAACTCCTGGACCACATCACGCTTCAAATGGAGAGTGAGCGTGGCCTGGATAGAAGTGCAGCAATAGCTGACATGCGCTTTTCGTTCATAGAGAAGGTCTGTAACAAGGTCGTTCACAAACCTCATGAGAGCAAGGAACACATTCGCTCCAGGAAGCTTGATCAGATTCTAACCGGGAAATACACTGCCATTCCGCTCTTTGTTCTGATTATGGTGGCAGTATTCTATCTCACTTTTAATGTGATTGGCGGATTCCTTCAGGGAATCCTGGAAACGGGAATTGATTCCCTTACTGCGCAGGTGGACAGCTTGATGACCGATGCAGGGGTGAACGACGTAATCCACGGTCTGATAATTGATGGTGTTTTCCAAGGGCTAGGAAGTGTTCTGAGTTTCATTCCCATAATCGTCGTCCTCTTCTTCTTCCTCTCAATAATGGAAGACAGCGGTTATATTGCGAGAGTTGCATTCTTCATGGATAAGCTCCTCAGAAAAATAGGGCTATCAGGTAGAAGTATAGTGCCTATGCTTATTGGATTTGGCTGCACGGTTCCGGCGGTCATGGCGACGAGAACACTTCCAAGTGAAAGAGATAGGCGAATGACAATATTACTTACTCCATTCATGAGCTGCTCGGCCAAGCTTCCGATTTATGGCTTTTTCGTAAATGCCTTTTTCGTTAATAACAAAGGTCTGATAATGAGCGGTCTCTACTTCCTTGGCATTGTAGTAGGCATCTTGGCTGCGCTCGTATATAACCGCACCATGTTTAAGGGAGAGGCGGTTCCGTTTGTAATGGAACTTCCAAATTACCGTATGCCAAGCGCGGCTAATGTCATAAGGTTGCTCTGGGAAAAAGCAAAGGACTTCCTGCAGAGGGCTTTCTCGGTAATTTTGATAGCCACTATAGTAGTCTGGTTCTTGCAGAACTTTGATACACACCTGAGTTTAACTGACAATGCAGAAACTAGCATTCTGGCAAAGGTATCCGGTCTGCTTGTTCCAATATTTAACCCCCTCGGTTTGGGGGATTGGAGAATAGTCACTTCATTAATTACCGGTTTTATGGCAAAGGAGAGCGTAGTCTCAACGATGGAGATTCTATTTAACCCGGCAGGGGGCGTCAATGCACTAGTGAGCCCACTGGCAGCGGGAACACTTCTGATATTCAGCCTTTTGTACACACCATGCGTTGCGGCGATTGCAGCCATAAAAAGAGAACTTGGAGTAAAGTGGGCGGTAGGTGTAGTCCTTTGGACCTGTGGTGTCGCATGGGTTATTGCTCTAATTGGTCGTATGATACTAATGGCGCTAGGTATTGTTTAACAATTAAACCAGAGTTATTAATAATTAAAGGCTATACAATCATCTAAAAGCTGTTCAATTATCTAAACGCTATATAATCATCTAAACGCTATACAATCATCGTTTTGATATCCAATTGATAATCTGCAAGTAATGCAGTGAATCAATTGGATTTTTGTTTTTAATCCGGTGAACTGTCTAAAAATATACAGAAAAAAAGCAGCATTATTGTAAATATCATACTTTTGGTGGATTGTATAAAAATTTCAGAGTAATACTATAGTAACGTAAAGATAACACAACAATAACTAAACGATAACGTAAAAATAACTAATCGATAACATAACAATAACAAAAAGGTAACGGACCAATTACGATCCGCGATACTCTTTCACAAATAGGGAACTGGTGAAAAAAGTGTATACGCGCAGAGGTGTAATAAGTTTAATACTGTGCTTACTCTTAGTAGTAGGCGATATGGGTCTTCTTGGATCTCCTTCAATAGATATAAGCTATGCTGATGAAGCAGAAGTAGTTCTAGGCGAAGGGGATTCCGAGGAGCCCAAGGCTTCCAACGAATTGACATATGTATCCGCTGAAGGTTTTGGTTACGCAACTATGAATGCAGTTGCTAATGACGAATTAACGGATACAGAAGCAACTGAAGACGAAAATACAGATCTAGGTTCAGACCTAACTGTAGATTCGTACGATGATGTAGGTGTCGATGTTGGAAGTTTTGCTGTGGAAAAAGGCAATGAGATTGAACCCATTGATCCAGATTGTGTAAACGGTGCAGATAAAAACAATCCGGAGAAAGATGCTGCTAATGGCAAGGCGAACGTAGAGGAAAAGAACCTAGAAGAAGCAAACATATATAGTGAAGTAAAGACTAGTGAAGATGGTGAGGAAAAAATTGGAGAGGACTCCGATAAAAAGGAAGCTTCAGAAAACGAAAAAAAGGATACTTCAGAAACCGATAAGAAGGAAAGTTCAGAAACCGAAGAAAAGACTTTAGAAGATATAGATCTTAACGAAGGTACCGAAACTCAGGAAGTAATCATAGACGATGTAAAAATCACCGTGACAGCAGAAGGCGAGACCTTCCCAAAGGGATGGGAACTGGTGGCAGCCAAGGCGCCCAAGCTTGTAACCGAAGAAGCGGAAACTGCAATAGGTGATGTAAGAAATGAAGAAGAACACGTTGCCAAATCCTATACCTTTGATATCAAGATTCTGGATAAAGAGGGAAGGGAAGTCCAGCCTGCAGAGGGCAAGAACGTAAAGGTTTCCTTTGCTACGCCGGAGAACGGTGATACCAATGTAAGTCCCAGCGTCTATCACATGATAGAAGAGAATGAGACTGTTAACGCCGAAGAGAATGAAAATTCAGAGGCAGCTAAAGAACCTGAAGAAGTGACCTTTGTTGCTGAACCTCTTGAAATAGTTGCCAACGAAGCAGGCAATGCCGAAGGGCAAGAGAAAGCTGCTAATACTGATGAAATAATTACAGTTGAAACGGACGGCTTCTCCTACTACACAGTAGAGTTCACCTACGGAGACAAGGAGTATGTGCTTCAGGGTGGCAACGAAGTCACCATAAACGAGATTCTAAATGCAGTTGGTCTAACCGGTGAAGTAGTAAATGCGGAGACAGAAGACGCCCCCATCGAAATCTTTGAAAGAGATGGCGAGTGGTATGTTGCAGCGGTGGAAGCCTTCACTACCACACATATTATGAAGGTCACCATTAAAGAAATCGCCTACGACATTAACCTTGGATATCAGGAATTGGAAAGAGCGGTTGATATAAAGGTTACCGATGCTTTGGAATCCGCAACAAAGACCATAACCGTCACCAAGGTCTGGGAAAACGACAACTCTTCCGTAAGACCCAGCGATGTGGAAATACATCTGAAAAAAACCTCATCCACCTTGATACCGGGGCCGGATTTCTCCCTTAAGATGAGAGCCCTTTCCGGTTATCCGGTTACCAACCCAAGGACGGATAATACCGCAATCACCTCATTTGAAGAAGCCACCCCTGCCCAGTACGATGCTGTCAAAGACAGTTTGACATCAGCGAACGAAGTTCAGGAAAGCGGAGAAAAAACATATATCTGGTTCGACAACGGAACCATCTTTATCTACAGCCTGGCAGACAATATCTTCTTGAATGCCAATTCAAACAGCATGTTCAGCAGAATGCTTAACCTTAACGACATCAGCGGAGTTGCAAGATTCAATACAACCTATGCAACCAAGATGGCATTCATGTTTGAGGACTGCGTCAGCCTAAGAAACATTTCACCTCTGGCAAATTGGGATGTTGGAAATGTAGTAACCATGAGACTGATGCTGGGAGCAAATGTAACGGATGCGTCTCACGATCATATGAACTATACAAGCCTCGAAGCCTTGAGAAACTGGAACACCCAGAAACTTGAGGATGCAGGCATGATGTTCAAGGCATCCCAAGGTATAACCTCAATCGAACCTCTAAGTGGATGGAACGTATCAAATCTTAGAAATGTCAACCAATTGTTTTTCAGAACATATAACATATCCGATGCCACCTGTCTGAATTCCTGGAATGTAGTTCGTGTTGGAGGTACATACTACAGCGAAGGTTCATCAAGTACCGCAACTGGTAGTTTTAGCCAGATGTTCGGTAGATCCGGAGCAAACAAAGCCTCCACGGTTCCAACCTTCACCTATCGCGCAGGTAAATGGAACAACAGTGAGACCCAAGGTACTTTCACACCCTCCGCATCTCCGGCCTCCGGTTCCGCCGCCACCACAACCAAGACTCAGGACGCGGTAACCGAATACATTATCGGAGATGGAGGAACAGCATGGACCAAGAGCGGAAGCACATGGACGGCATCATTCACGGTATCCAATGACAATGCAGACTGGCGCGCATGGGAAGAAACAAGCAATGGATATCTGGACGATACCAACGGAGTTCCCAACGCGTACATAGAATCAAGCAATGGCATCGACGGTTACGGCAGCAGCTCATCAAATCCCGTAACGGGAATAAGAAGCAGCGTAACCATAACGAACACAAGGCTTACACAAACCCTAACCGTAGCTCAGGAAATAATCGAAGACCTGGAATCTCCCGCAACATTTAATTACACCCTATACCTCTGGACGGGAGAGACCGAGATGGAGAATCCGTACGATCTTACGACTGTCCCGACGGGAGTAACAAGGACAGCTGCCGGCACCTATACATTCTCCCTTTCCATAAGCCTTGCCGAACCGGTTGTACCGGAAGCAAGTGCCAGCATAGAAATTGAGGATATTGTAAAAGGTGTCAGCTACAAGATAGTTCAGACTCCCCAGGAAGGATGGGAACTACTTGATTCGGAACATGAAGCCGGACATCTCGATTCAGACAGAAGAGCGGAATTCATAAACCATGTGCATACAGCTCAAACAAGTTCCTGGGATCTGATGATTGAGAACATGGTATCCGGAAACCAGGCATCGAGAGATAAGTATTTCAAGATCGAGGTAACTTTGACGGATGCGGGAAACAATGTGACACATAAAGTATTCCACATGGACGATGACCCCACGGTACTGGCAAATGACGCAACCTTGCCGGCATATATAGGGGAAACAAATCCTTCATCCATTACAACGGATGCAACCGGAAGCGCCACCGCAACATTCTACCTTCATAATGACCAGTTCATCAAAATAGAGGATTTACCCAACGGTGCGAAGTATACGGTGACAGAGACTTATGAAGACTATAGTCCATCGGTGCTGGTTCATTCAGCAAATGGCGATGATACAGACTATGTCTCAAGTTCATATTCCGTTTCTGATACTGCGACAGGAATCACAGATGACATAATCATCAGGTTTACCAATACGAAACATGGCGTCATACCATCCGGCGAAAGTGTAAGCAATATAGGATTGCTACTGGTAGCGATTGGTCTTCTGTCCATGTATTTTAAGAAGAAGTTTGGAGGTGCCGACCATGAATAATACACTAACCATGAAAAAACCATTAACAATGGATAAGACGGATGAAAAGAAAAAAACAAGCAAAGCCCTGGTCAAACTTCTCGCGAAGATTCTCATCATAGCAATTGTAGCGACGGTTCTCCTGACCGTGGTCGGCGGACTCTTCATAAGCCACGACAACAATATGTTCCCCGCCGTGGGAGACGGAGACCTGGCCATAACATACAGGCTGGGAGCCTACCGTACAGGAGACATAGTGGTTTATGAAAATCAAGGAGAGAACCACTTTGGAAGAATCGTAGCAACCGAAGGAGACATCGTGGAAATAAACGAGGATGGACAATACAAGGTAAACGGTCTGGTACCTTATGAAACCATCTACTTCGAAACCAGACCGGCAGAATCGTTGAATATCACCTATCCCTATACGGTCAAAGAGGGCGAAGTATTCATACTCAACGACCTTAGAGACAATGACTCCGACTCCCGATCGATA
>CADBSP010000101.1 GCA_902797405.1 uncultured Eubacteriales bacterium
AATTGTGCGGGCTATTTCAGTTTGAGATTGAAATACCGCAAGGGATATTATATACTTAATGGGTTAAATTGTCCAGCAGTTTTTGTTGAAAAGATGCGTGTATAAAAGAGGTTTTGGTTATATGATAAAGTATATAAGCACTAGGGGAATAGAAGGGGAAGTATCTGCAGCGCAGGCTATTATAAAAGGTCTGGCGGACGACAAGGGGCTATATGTTCCGACGGACATTCCAAAACTGGAGGAAGCATTTTCAGATATTGCAGTAAACGGAGCATCAGAGGGTGAACACGAATCAATTTTCACACTCAGCTTATTGGCAGATCTTTCATATCAAATTATAGCGGAAAAAACGCTAAAGGCTTTCTATCAGGACTTCACTGATGATGAGATAAAGGCTTGCGTTGAGGGTGCATATACTTCTGGTGAAAATGGGAAGTTCAGCAAAGACGAAATCGCACCTGTCGTTAAGGTTGGAAATAATGAAGAGGGTAATTCTCACCTGCCAGAAGCCTTCTTCCTGGAGCTCTACCACGGAAGGACCTCCGCATTTAAGGATATGGCTCTTTCCATTCTTCCGTATCTCCTTACGACTGCGATAAAAAAAGAAGGGGAGGATAGCAAAATCTGCATCCTCACCGCAACCTCCGGAGACACCGGGAAAGCAGCGCTTGCGGGCTTTGCTGATGTACCGGGAACGGAGATTGTTGTTTTCTATCCGGATGGTGGAGTTAGCGAAGTTCAGCGTGCACAGATGGTGACACAGGAAGGTGAGAACACGCACGTATTTGCCATCAAAGGTAATTTCGACGATGCGCAGACGGGAGTGAAAAAGATTTTCAATGACAGCGAATTTGCAGAGATGCTTGCCGATAAAAACGTCAAGCTTTCCTCCGCAAACTCAATAAACATAGGTCGTCTGATTCCTCAGGTTGCTTACTATATCTATGGTTACGGCCAGCTCATAAAACAGGGAGCAATAAATCCCGGCGACAAAATAAATATAGTAGTTCCAACCGGAAACTTTGGGAACATCCTGGCGGCATACTATGCAAACCTAATGGGCATTCCGGTTAATAAATTTATCTGTGCATCCAATGAAAACAAGGTTCTGACAGACTTCATTAACACCGGAATCTATGATGCTCGTCGTGAGTTCTATCTAACAAATTCTCCATCCATGGATATTCTAATTAGCAGCAATCTGGAGAGACTTCTTTTCCATTTATCAAAGGTAGAATCGCAGAATGAACATGGAAGAGAAGAATCAAATAACGTAAGCTTGAAAAGTGACAGGGAAGCAGCAGGTGAAGTGAAAGTCCTCATGAGCAAACTCGATGAGGAGAAATGCTACGAGGTGAGTGACACCATTAAGTCGGGTCTATCCAAGTTCTATGGTGGCTTTGCCGATGTTGATGAAACCAACAGCACCATAGGGGAGATGTATAGGGAAAACAAATATCTCCTGGACACACATACGGCAGTCGCATACAAGGTATACGAAAACTATGTAAAGGAAACCGGCGACAGGACGCCAACCATTATCGCTTCCACTGCGAGCCCATTCAAGTTCGCCAGGAGTGTCGCTGAATCCATTGGTATTACAGGATGTAGCGATGACTTCGAATTTGTAAAGGAATTGTCTAACGTAACGGGAATCGAGATTCCAACCGGTCTTAGAGACTTGAACAAAAAAGAAATTAGACATAAAGAAACGATTGAAATACCCGACATGCCTAATGCGGTGATAAGGTCGCTTAATCTTTAAACACTACTAAACTGAAATTATAGAGATGTCATTATTAGAATTAGTATTAATAGCCATAGGCCTTGCTATGGATGCCTTTGCTGTTTCAATTTGCAAAGGCCTGAGCCTAAAGAAAATGGAATGGAATAAGGCCCTGCTTTGCGGGGTCTTCTTCGGTGGCTTCCAGGCACTTATGCCTCTCATCGGCTATGCCCTAGGAAGCAGTTTTCAGGAAATGATTGAAAGCGTCGATCACTGGATTGCTTTTATTCTGCTTTCAATAATCGGAGGTTCCATGATTCGCGATTCCTTTAACGATGAGGATGATGTAAAGGAAGGCTTTGATGTAAAGACTATGGTTGTCCTGGCTATTTCAACCAGCATAGATGCGCTGGCTGTCGGTGTAGGCTTCGCGTTTCTAAAAGTTAATATCTGGACATCGACTGCCATCATAGGGATAATCACATTTGTGCTTTCAACCATCGGTGTAAAAGTCGGAAGCGCATTCGGAAGCAAGTTTAAAAATAAAGCCGAGTTAGCAGGAGGAGTTATCCTCGTACTAATCGGCCTTAAGATTCTTTTGGAGCATTTGGGAATACTGGGATAGACCAGCATTTAATCTCTCATTCCCATCATCTTTTCAAAATCCTCTCTCATCCAGTTTCCATCAGGATGATGATTAGCAAAGATATAGAAGACATGTCCAGGATATTCGTTTCCTTCAATTAGGCAAACGCCGTCATCTTTTATTGCCACATCCCATCCGACGTATCTAACTTCCGGAATAACCATAGCTGCTTTTCTAACAAAGTCTTTAACTTCCTCAAACCTTGGAATCTGATACCCTGATATTGTTACGCCTGTTGTTGGATGAACAGGGTAGACGTTGTTCTCCTGGTCGGCTGCGTCATATCTAAGCTTTCCGGTTTCCAAGTCCACAGGAGTTAGCATGCCCCCGCTACAGAAATTATCTACGATTCCTCCATTTCCCATCCTGAGATAGGCGATAGGTATCTGAACTTCACCATCTTTAAGTATGGTTATTATCCTAATCGTGTTAACGCTGCTTGGATTAAGTGCGGCCAGCTCTTTACACTGGACTATTACTTCTTCTATGATGCATGGAGCAGAAGCAAAAACTTTATCAAAGTTATCGGGTGTGGCTTCCAGTTTTACTACGCCTTCACCGCCCATGCCGTCGACGGGTTTCAAAATGAATTCATCTTTTCCTTCGATAAATGAAAGATAATCTGCTCTTAGTTTTTCCGATGCTTCTTTAGAGGATTCCTTTTCAACCATCATCCAATCGCGGCCGATAAAGTCTGCGAATTTGTTATTAAAGTCCGCTTTGTTTTCAAAAAAGTGGAAGTACTCGGGATCGTTACATGCCTTTACGAAAGTATTGTTAACACCTGAAGTGATCACGTTTCTTCGTTCGCTTTCAGGGATGTTAAACATCTGAGCCTGCATATAATCCAGCGGTCCGGCCTGGTATTTGGCGCCACAGCGAAGGATATCAACTGCTGCAGCCAATGTGTTTTTTCCTGTTTTAGCATGGACTTTTTTGGCAACATCGATTATGTTTCCGTAATCCATGGTCGATAGTTTTTTAATCAAAAATGATACTTTGCTCATCCAAGGTTCTCCCTAAGTTCATGATGCCTGTAATCATAGGCTTCCATGATTTCAAGTTCAAATGCCAGACTGTCATTTAGTCCGAGCTTTCTTAAAATATATTTAGCAAAGAGGGGATTCATTATGAAGCATGGCCCCAGTGAATATGTCGCAAAGAAATTGTTCTTCCTGATTCCTTCTCTCTTTGTATCCGGATTCATCCCAATCCCGATTTCTATATCGATAAAATCGTTTTCGAAATCGCCGTAGGCAAATGAAAACTGACTTCTGTGTCCTAGCATCGTAATAGGCTTCTCGCCAGGTTCACTTCCGTCTCTATTGGGATCGAAAACTCCAACATACTGAGAATTGTGGCGTTCTCTTTCCATGTATCTTTCAGAATAAAAATCGAAAACATCCAGGGCAGGGATTACTTTTTTTCCATCCCTGATTTCGCTTCCGAAAATCTCTATGGAATTACCGGTAACCAGAAAGATGGTTCCGTCGTTTATAAGCTGGATAATCCGCTGGCGATGAGGCATTAGCATTTCGATGATCTGTTCCTGCTTACGCTCTGTGGTGCAACCCAGATAAACCATGTCCACCTTATCCTTGACAAAGGCGGGTTCATTCTTATGACTCGTTTCTATTACGTTGATTTCGGTATTGCAGCGTCTAAGATATTCGATGTTGTAGCTTTCGCCATATATATTGCAAAAATCGGGATAGAGTAATTCTACATTCTTCATTATTTGGATTCCTCCTTCCCAATAGCTTCAGACTCTGCAATCGCACCTGCATTAACATTCGTATCTTTGGTTGCAACGGCTTTCTCGGCAGCAACTTCCTTTGCTCGTTCTACGATAGCATCTCTCCAATTAAGTGCCTTGGTTACATAGTCTATTTCAAACAGCACGTAGACGGATTCAATTCCTTCGGTATCAACATAAAGGGGAACTTTGGATTCGTCCTCGATACATACTATCTTATCTTCGGGGATACCTGCCAGGAGCATCCTCAGTTTGTGATTGAGGAACATGTGACCTGCGCAAACTATCTTCTTTATATTAGGACTATTAAGAACTTCGTAGTCTGTTTCGTAGAGCCAGGTTAGGGTCTCTGTTGGATGATGCTTATCCTGAACTTCGTCCATACATAGAACCACGTTTTTG
>CADBSP010000102.1 GCA_902797405.1 uncultured Eubacteriales bacterium
ACATCACTTCCTTTCTGACTTCATTGTATGAAAAAAGTAGACAATGTGCCTTTTCGGGTTTTGTCTACTTTTACGTTAGCAGTTCACCAATTCATCTTTTATAATCTCTGACATTTGGTAAGTGTACATATTTAATCGTGGTAAGGAACCATAAGGATTTGTTTCTGATGGATTATTGTTATTCCAATTTTCTTTTGCCTGCTGCTCATCTGCATAAGTCCAGTTGTAAATTGCTTCTTCCGGGAATTTGTCAGTCGCAAGCGCTTTAAAAGGAGTCCCTGAAAGATGCAGGGTGAATTTCCGTTTTATATGGTCAAATGCAACATCAGTTTTATAAGTATCTACACCTTCATGTGCTTCATCGATAACTAAAACATCCCATTCGGTCTCAACAAGTTTTTTATATTTGTCATACTTTCCACCAAGATATATTGATCCTTTTATATCTTGTAATGACTCAAATTCTATGTAAGGTGTAGTTTTAGTTAAAAGTGGTGAATCACTAGCTATGGTATATTTTCTATCTCTTAATGCCGGAGTATTTGTAGCAAAGTAATAAGAATCCTGAAATCCGGCAAAATGAATATAATCATCATACCAACTATTTGCAATTGCAGGACGATTGGTGACAATAAGAACTCTTTCAGCTTCTATACGCTTCACAAAATCATAAACAGAGAGTGTTTTCCCAAATCTAGGTTTACAGTTCCATAAGTATTCACCATTTTCATGAGTGTAATAATAATCTACAGTTTTAGTGATGGCATCTTCTTGTTCATTTCGCAATCTATATGTAACACCCAAAACCTCATCTATGATAGAACCTCGATTAGATCTGAAGTCATTAAACAGCTTTTTAGAATCTGGGCCAGTAATTTTAAACCACTCTGTTTTAGGCTGCCGTTCTATCTCATTCTTCTTTAAAAAGGCATGGAAATCAGAATCCTTAAATGTATCTCCAGTTCCATCATCAAAAACCGCATTTCCACGCCATTCCTCGTGATAAATCACATCAGCAGTATGAGTCTGTTGATCAAGTCGTCTTTCTACGTCTTGCTCGGTATAACCAATCTTTGTCCAGCCATCATGTCTATGTATTTCCGGGGTTGTATAGGCATAAATCATTGGAACAACTCTTTTTGAGGTCTTCAGTATAATTTCTGCCATACTATTTCATCTCCTGTATATGTGTCTCAATAAAATCAATTTCATCTGTGGTCAAATTATATTTTTTATACAGCTGTAGATCAATTTCATGAATACTGGTATTCCAATTAATATCTGATTTTGATGAAAAATCTTGTAAAGGTATCAAACGCCAAACAGGCTTATTACCATTCTGTGTAACCTTTAACATACCGAGAAGTAAACGAGCAAATTTTGTTTTTAGGTATTTGGCATTTGCTTCGGCATCATCTTTAGATAGATATTTGCCAAAACTTATAAATGTTTCGGTGTTTCCAACTCCTGGACCTTCTACAAAAGGATTACTGAAAGTTTCTCCAAATATACCTGTACCTGTAGCTTGTGGAAGTAAAACCTTAAAATAATCTAGGTTATCAACTTCAGAAACATAATCACGTCTAATAAACTTATATACTCGTTGATTATCAATTCTCCCGATAATTTTAATGTATTGATGTTTATCATTAGGCTTCGTATCATGAAAAGCCATTGGGATCCTCTCAAAAATATTAGAAGCCATATCATAGTCATGGCCTTTGCTTAATAGACCTGTGCTGTTTCCTTCTTCGTCTTCTCTATATCGTGCATCTGGATAATCTTTATGAAATGATTCAGTCAATCTATATATTGTACGAGAATATATTATTTCAGATAAAGGTACGAAGCTTGGATCATTAATAACTTTATGGGTAATTGAGTTAGCATCAGAATACTGCCCAAAAACTTGAATTGGCCCGAAAAATTGATTATTGTCCCTATAAGTAACAGCTAGTCCACCTTTAATTGGAGATGATAGTCCAGGAAATATTTTGTTGCTATCTGATTCATACATCAACACTTTCAAATGAGGATCATTCAGCATTTTTTCATTCCATGCTTTTGAGGTTGATCCTGCATTAAAAAGAAACCTGGCTGGATGTATCAATTCAACTCTATTAGCAACTTCATAAGATGCATCAATAAATTGATCATAAATTGGGGGAGCATAGTTTTTCTTAGAATTATCAGTATCATTCGATTCCTGTAATTGCTGGTATGGTGGATTCCCTATGGCAAAATCAAACTTTTTCATATTAGTACTCTACTCCTTTCAAGGATTCATAAGACTGCGATCTGTTAGCCTGCCAGTCATATATACGACATCCAATCATCTTTGGTATTTCAATTTCCGGCTCTTCAAAATCAAATAATGTTATTTCTTCAAATGTAGGTTGTTTTGCCTTATATGGAACTGTGCCGGTTAATCCGTCCATCTGCCATATGTTCCAACAAATTATATTTGCAACTTTCTTCAATTCAACCAATGTTGCAAGCCTGCCCCAACGGTCGGTGAGATAATCTGTAAAGGTATTCATTAAGTTAATCCTACCCACCAGTAGATTATCACCTTGGAATTCATATCCATATGTGCTCTGAAAAGCTTTTAATGTCCAATCGAGCCATGTTTCTTCATCGTTGGTATTCTCATTTACCACGCGAAGTTTGCGATCCAGAATGCCTATACGACGGTCTAGTGGTAAGATAATCTCTCCTGTTGTTGTATCATACCGAGACACTAGGAAAGGAGCCTCTCCACAGGTTATTTCAAGTCTACGTGACAATACATAATCTTGCCATGTTGTTCCGTTTGGGAAGATGACTTTTGCAGGATTTAACTCCCACCCTGTTCCATCTTCAAAATTGAAAACATCTCTTCTTCCAAACCACGTCTCGTCAATATCATTATTCATTCGATTGCAGATCCATGAAGGTGTAAACACTTCAGCTCGTTTCTTTGTACGCAAATCCTGATCTGACTTACCTTTGGCTGCTCGAACTTGTAAATCGAATGGATCGATTCCAGCTATATTGTCAATTGTAATATGAGAATTAGCTGTATAATCGCTACCCAATTCTGCATAACTGTCAGTTGCAAAAATGATATTCTCTTTGGTTGTTTTATCTTCCAAAAGAATATCTAATACATTTTTGACTGGATATGCATTTACATTAACAATATTGTCCAAAATATAGCCCTCTTAGATATAATTATACTTTGTTTTTATAATATTTGTTTCAACATATTACTAAATAAAACAAAGCGTCATTTATAGACACTTTATTCGCTATCAGATTCGGTAGAAATCTCTTTAATATGTCGTTTAAACCACGCAAGTTCCCGTTTAGTGAATTGTGATTCCCGGACACTATATGATCTATCAAATATTGCATTTGGGCTTCTTCCGCGGATACACTTATTACCATCAATGTCATTTATCACATAATTGTCATCAGTATATACAAACATATTGATCGATGTATTCGGTCCAATGAAATCCGGACGTACGATTGTTTCAAGACCACCCTTCCATCTACCGTGAAAAGTATCCTTATACTCTTCCTTAATTCTTCTGCCTACAAACTGTTCAAATCCTTCTAACATTTTAGATATCCTCCCCATTTATCTTAATGTTTAAATTCCAATCAACATTTAATGTTTCTTCGTCAAATGTCATCGCAAAACTTGACTTACGAAATCCGATCTGTACCTGCTTAGCAATGAAATCCTGTAACTCTTCAATCGTTTCTTCATCATATTTTGGTGGCTGCTCTTCCGGTATATTCACTGAGTTATAAAACTCAACCCATTGCTGCCTGGCTTCCTGTTCTCCTACTTTTGTACGTTCCTGTTCATCAAGTAATTCCTGAACTCCAGGAGCATTGGCTAAAGTACGATAAGAATACCGGTCATTAATAAACTTTTCCATAACGGAATCGCGAATCATTTCCAAGAATAGTCTTTTCATTATATGGATCTCCTTTAATGATTATTATATCTATTAGATTTCTGTGACAGGTAACATATTCATGTACAACGTTGCTTAAACAAGAATAAATATGTAGTTTACTCTGAAAGCTGTTATATAAACAAAGCGGGATCAACAGACCCCGCCTCTTTTACGGATAGGAAATGACTGAACAAAAACACAACAAATACTACCACTTTATTTATTAGAAAGGAAAACCTATCCGTAATAAAAATATCACATCTTTTGGTATAAATAGCCTTCAAAATGTGGCTTGTACATTTATTTGTTATAGAAATTCGTGTTTTTAGAGGTTTGGAACACTGAATTCATACCCGAAAGCATCCGCTACGTTCTTACAGGTGATCTTTCCGTCGTAGGTATTGATGCCTGTATAGATGCAGAGATTCTCTTTTGCTGCCTGCTCCAAACCCTTATCCGCAATCTCCAAACCGTACTTCAATGTGGCACTGGTTAGGGCAATTGTGGAAGTTCTGGCGACTGCTCCCGGCATATTGCCGACACAGTAATGAACAATGCCTTCTTCAATATAGATTGGATCTGCATGGGTTGTCATATGCGATGTTTCACCGCAACCGCCCTGGTCAATGGCTACATCGACAAAGACTGCCCCTTCTTTCATTTCCTTCAGATATTTCTTCTTAAAGAGTTTCGGTGTTACGGCTCCAGGAATCAATACAGCTCCGACTACAAGATCGGCATTGATGACGGATTTCTCGATATTGGCATCGGTAGAGATCAGTGTCTGTACTCTTCCTTCATAGATGTTATCGATCTCTTCCAAACGTTTATGATTGATATCCAAGATCGTGACATTTGCGCCCATGCCGACCGCAATCTTGCAGGCATTAAAACCGACCGTTCCGCCGCCGATGATTACAACATTGGCTTTCTCCGTTCCCGGTACACCGCTTAAGAGTACTCCCCTGCCACCATAGGTCTTTTCCAGATATTTCGCACCTTCCTGAATGGAAAGTCTTCCGGCGATTTGACTCATGGGTACAAGAAGCGGTAAGGAACCGTCACGCTCCAGCATTGTCTCATACGCCACCCCTTTGATCTTGCCGTCTAATAAGGCGTCTGTTTGGCGTTTGTCCGCGGCCAAATGAAGATAGGTATAAAGGATCAAATCCTTGTGGAAGAGCTCGTATTCGCTTGGAAGCGGCTCTTTGACCTTTACCATCATTTCTACCGTATCCCATACCTCTTTTGCTGTGTTTAGAAGCTTTGCTCCGGCTTTCCGGTATTCTTCGTCCTTAAATCCGGAGCCGATCCCGGCCCCTTTTTCGATGAATACCTCATGGCCGTGCGCAACATACGCTTTGACATTGTCCGGTGTTAA
>CADBSP010000103.1 GCA_902797405.1 uncultured Eubacteriales bacterium
AGCGATGGAGAATAACAGCACACTTTTTCAAAAGATTACTTATGGGATCCTGTTTTGCTATTCCCTTTTTCTAATCAACACTCAAACAATTATCGGAATGCATTTTACGGGATTCATTATTCGTGCAGAATACATTCTGGGTTTTCTGTTGGTGATGATAACTATTGCCAGATTTGCCCGTTTGGATAAGGATGCACGGATGACGTGGTTGAGGAACAGACTGTTTGTTTTTTTGTATTTTGCCATACGAGTTATAACCACCGTAAAACTAGGAGTGGAGTTTGACTTACTAAAATCAGCCTTCTTTGAGGGGATGTATCTACTCGCACTATCCGATCTTATTGTTGAGACGGGTTTTCTTAAAAAGGTTATTCTTAATTTCTCAGTTGTACTTAATCTGATAATCAATATTGGGTCTTTAGCTATTTATTGGCTCCTGGGAGGCTCCTTAAATATTGACGAGGATAGTTCTGCATTTGCCGTCTTTGTGGATAAATACTTATACGATATGCCCACGGTATTTTACCGTAATGAAAACTTTATGGGAATGATGAGCGGCATATGTATTATTATTGTTTTGTCCTTTATCTTCGAGAGATATAAGTCTTTTTCAGAAATTCCTAAATCAAAAGTGGCGATATATTTGATATATATGGCTTTCTCTATGTACTGCGTTTTCTTTAGTAAATCCAGAGCATCTCTTCTGGCACTTTTGTTTACGTTGATTGTCTTATTGATTCTTTCAAAGAGTAATAAGTTTGAGCCTACGAAGTTTATTACTTGGTTATTTGCCGTAATTGTCGGGCTGACGATAATGCTAATTATTTTTATGAAGATTAATATGGATACGGGTTTCTTCCTGGACAGAGACAATAAGATGTCACCAATAGAGATGTCTATAGACAGTCATAGTTCCCGAAGGTATACCGTTTGGAAATCCGGCCTTTCGGCCATGGAGCGCGAGGGATACTATCTTACAGGTGCCGGTACAATTGATAGAGAGAGAAAGGCAAGAGACAGAGCCGCCATAGCCTTGTACGAAGCAATATACGGTGATTCTACCTATTTTAAACCCATATATTTCACTCATCCACATAATGGTTATATTGCAATGCTGTTTTGCACAGGTTTGCCGGCTGCGGTATTCTATGGACTATATTTAATAAAAAGACTCAAAGGCTCCACTATGATAAAAGTGGGAATGTGGTATGGAATCATTGTTTTTGTATTAGTCTTAAATACTTTTGAATGCGCAACAGTATTAAGTAGAAATTTCCCGGTGTATATTTGTGCCTTGGTTTTGGCTGCTGGTAATATTTCTATTAAGGAAGCCGGGGGTGAGTGAATATGTCCAAGGTAACTATAATCCTGGCCATGCACAATAGAGCAAGCATATTGCCCAGGACGCTGAAATCACTACTTAATCAGGATTACAATGATTTTGATGTAATCATGGTTGACGACGCTTCCGAAGACAATACGGTTCAGGTTGCAAAGGAGATGACCGAAGGCGATCCTCGCTTTAGGGTAATTGAACTCTCGGAAAATGGTGGCGTATCCAAGGCAAGGAACAAAGGGTTGGAAGAAGCTAAAGGCG
The DNA here is from genome assembly GCA_902797405.1 of uncultured Eubacteriales bacterium. GTDB lineage: Bacteria > Bacillota > Clostridia > Peptostreptococcales > Anaerovoracaceae > Eubacterium_B. The sequence goes on from CADBSP010000103.1 coordinate 1,598, forward strand.
AATATATTCGATTCCTTGACGATGATGACGTGTTTCCAAAGAATTCGCTGAGAAAATTTGTAGAGCGTGGAGAGAAGACGGGGGGAGACTTGATAATCGGTGGCATGTATTTTGAAAGCCCCTTTGGATTGCAGGCCGTTGCTCAAGCGGTAAGGCTGTCAAAAAAGGATTTAATTCAAAAGGATGACAGCGATATCATTCACACATTTTCCGTTGGCAACAAACTCTTTCGGCGCAAGGTAATAGTTGAAAATGATATAAGATTTGAGGATATCAAGCTTGCGGAGGATGCTTTGTTTTTGTTGGAATTCATAAAGCATTGCAAGGGTATATATGGGCATAATGCCAATGTATACAATTATTACAAGGCTTTGACCATTGAGGAAAAATCCATTACCCAGCAGAGAAACACACAGACCATGGAAAGTCTTATAGGAAATATGGAAAGGGTATTTGACAGACTTCCTTATCCTACTGAGGAAGTGGTTTCGGAATACCATTATAGATTCTTTTCCACCTCACTCATTCAAAGCTATTATCAAAACATTTGGATTTTGGATAAAAGAGGGGAAGAGATTCTGCTGAACAAGCTTAGAGAATTGTGGGAACTTCTCCCGTCAAATCAAAAAGAACGTGTTTACAAAAAATATCCGGACATGGGTTTTGAGGAAGGATTCTTTGCAAAGGCCGAAATGCTGGAAAGAACCAAGGCAATAATTGCCCTATCTCCCGACTTGTCCCAGGATGAAAAGAAAAAGGTTATAAATGGCGTTTACAGACAGAAGATGCCTTTCTTTAAAATAGTATTGTCGTTGAAGGATTTAATGCTACTTCCGGAAAGTGTACAGGAATTCGGAAATACCGTTTGTGTGGAAACTAGGTCAAAAGAAGATGTTTTCAACAAAGCTATTGAATTGGCCGGGAACCACAATGCTATTGTTTGTTTTGTTAATGAACCAATTTATTTCTCAGGTAAGACCTTGGAAGAGGCTGTTCAAAAACAGAAGATGAGGGGGAAGGATTTAGTAGTTGGGGAAGTTTATTCCACTAATTACAATACCATAAGAGTTCTGGAAAAATCCCCCCTAGCCGCCATGTTTTTTTCAGGAGCCAAACTGAAAGAATTGGGTGAGAGGTTTCAGGATGGAAATTTGAAGGGTAAATAC